>JAJFKA010000036.1 GCA_021773555.1 Gammaproteobacteria bacterium | reverse complement strand
CCGTGACGACTGGTTGACCGTCAAGGTAATCGCCCTCATCGCTTATGTACTACTCGGCATGTTCGCCCTGCACCGGGGGAAATCCAAAATGCAGCGTTCACTTTTCTTCGCTGCCGCATCGCTGGTGTTCGCCTTCATTGTCTCGGTGGCACTCAACCACCATCCGGCTGGTATCTTCAGCCTTTAAGCGGTTGATTCGCTGCGTCAAATCGCCGCCAGACCGCGCTTCGATGGACTTAATCTCCGACGCGAACTGCCAATACGTCACAGGGAGACCCGTGTAACACACTATTGGCGGTCGAACCCAACAACAGCTGAAAGCCCGATTGACCATGGGTGCCCATGACAACCAGATCAATCCCCTCATCCTTGCAGACCTGATGAATTTCGCTGGAAGGTTTTCCTTCGCGAATAAGGCAGTTTTCATTCTTGAGTTCCAATCGCTTGCCGAGTTCGGCTATCTTCTTCTCAGTCTCCTTACGAATCTCTGCTTCAAGCGAGACGACCTGATCAGACCAGCTCATACCATCTGACGCATACGCAATCATCAGCGATTCATTGACGTGGAGCAGGTATAAATCCGCTCCGTTGGACCGCGCCAGCTCCTGCCCTTTATCGATTATTTCCTCATTATCACCGTGAAAGTCCACCGCGATAAGAATCTTCTTGTACATGGCCATTGCAAATCTCCTTTTCCTTAACCTGTAAATTTAATCTGGCAGTATGCCAATCGTGCGAGGCACGACTAATCCGCGCCGGGTGATGCATTGTAACCTGATCCGGTCCCGGACATTTGAAGCACGCTTAATCCTGTACTACCGGGGAAACAAAATCGTCGGGCTTGATAACGAGAATATCGCTCTCAAGATAATCAAGCACCTTTTCAGTGGTACTGCCGATAAATATGTCCGAGATGATGTTCCTTGAAATGGCGCCCATAATAACCAGGTCAAGCGACAGGTCTGTTTCAAGTTGACGGAGCGCGAACTCTGGCGCCTCTGCCAGCAAATGCTGCTGGCTCTCGGGAATGTCGAAATCTTCAAGAAACGTTTGAAACGCGGACTCATGTTCCGCTTTCGCTTGTTTCAGATATTTCCCCGAGAGTGGTAATTCACTGTATGAATGCATCACAAACAGATCACCGTCCATAATTGGCGCAACTATTTGACCAACCTCGACGAGTTTATGATCCAACCCTTGCGGTTTGGCTCGGCCGTGCATCGGGTCGACGGCTACCATGACCGCCGGGTGTTCTTTCCAGAGTCGATCCTTTGCCAGTAGCAAAGGCATGGGGCAGCAACGGACCAGTTGCCAGTCATCGTTGCTGAGAAACATGCGCGACAGGGCGCCATGACGCCTGGCATGGTGCACAACCAGATCGGCACCAAACCTGACCGCTTCACGAACGATGGCTTCATAACCCGGATGCGCCCAGAGGGCCAGAGTTTCAACATTCAATCCTTGTTTTCGCAGGGGTTCAGCCAGCGCCTCAAGGGATTGTTTGCGTTCAGCAAGATATTCCTGGCGCAGTCGGGGAATGTCAATTGCGTCAAAGTAGTAACCTTCAACGAGATACTGGGTGTAATCGCAAGCCACCAGCAACAAATCAAATTCCACCTTTTTAGCAAGATGAAGTACTTTATCCAGAGCCGGTTGTTGCTCATTGCCGGGTTCGATGACGACGAGCACCTTGTCCAGTGTGATCATGTTGATCTCCAGGGTATGTTCAAGACATTATCTACAGTAAGGGTGAATGTGCGCCTTTCAATTGATCCCGGTCAAGATATTACGGTTGAAAAAAATATTTACCTGCGCCACTTGAATCGGCCACGACTAACCCTACAAAGACCTCGTACCAACTAACATCAGCAACGAGGACAAAATGAACCAGACATACAATGCATTAACGGAACTTCACAGGGAACTGGGCAGAGTCTTTGACAACCGCTATGGCTCTGCTCGCGAACCCGCTGCTTACGAAACATCCAACTGGGCGCCCCAGGTGGATATCACTGAAACACCCGAAAATTTCAGGGTGTTAGTTGATCTGCCTGGCGTGAAACCCGGGGAAGTCGAGGTCACGCTGCACAACGATGTGTTGACTATAAAAGGAGCCCGTGACCACGAAAAAGAAGTTGAACAAGAAAACTACAAACGACGTGAACGTATCCGCGGTTCCTTCTTCCGCCAGTTTTCCCTGCCGGAATCCACTGACAGTGACGCCATTAAGGCAAAAACGACAAACGGTGTTCTTGAGATCACCATTCCAAAATCTGCCAAACCAGTTCCGCTAACTATTACAGTAGCGGGCGAATAAGGAGACCCTGATGTCCACATTCGATCGGATTACCAACAACCTTAGAGACACCGCCGATTATCTGGCGGATGGCTGGCAGGAGCTCTGGAGCAAGGCAAGGAACGCCATTACGCGGTTCACACCCGCGCAGCACGAGGATCACCCGCTCGCCACGACCGCAAGCCGATGGGGCGTCCTTTCTGCCGAACTGCGTGAAACCGGGGATTCACTGGAAATCATGCTGGAGGCACCGGGAATGGAAAGCCAGGACTTCCAAATCAGTGTGCAGAACCAGAGCTTGCATATCATCGGCCGCAAACACCTCCACCAGGACCGGAAGGAAGGTCACTATTACATTACCGAACGTGCCTATGGCCAGTTTGAGCGAATTATTCCGCTCCCCTGTCAGGTAGATTCCGAGGCAGCTGGCGCGAGCTACAAACGCGGAGTCCTGGAGCTGACATTGCCAAAACAAAAGTCCGCGCAACTGAGGCGTATCACCGTCGAGTAATGCCGTTTTGTAGAGCAGGCTGCCTCAGGCAGTCTGCTCACCGGCGCCGAGGTCAGGCGCAACGCCAGTGAGCGGTTCAGCGACTAAAGCCACTTTTCAACGATCGGTACCCTCCGGCCTATTCCAAACGCCACCCGGGATACCTTGGTGCCTGGACAAGTCTGGCGCCGTTTATACTCCATCCGCCCAATCAAACTGACAATTCTGGTGAAAGCGGCTTCGGCACCGGGCTCAGCCTGCCAGCTCAGCACCTGATCAATATCTCCCGATATCCTGCTTGCGCCGGGTAAACTTGCTTCATCACTGCGCGACTTTAACCAGGCTTCGAACCCTGCGAAGGTACTCACGTAATCCTCCACGTAGGCCGCGACTATTGGGTCCAGGATCACGTAAGGCAAAAGACTCTTTTCATCTTCCTGATCGTGTGCGAGTTCGGCACTGGGTGGTTTTTGCCAGACAGCTGAAGGAATGTCCGCATGCTGACGCGCGATGTCAAAGACCTGAAATTTGTAAAGGTCCTTGATGGGTGCGTAACTGAAATTCATATCGAAGTGGGTGTAATAACCACAAGCGGACTCGGTTTTATTACCCGTGGACAATGGCATAGCACCGTACGCATTGCTGAAATGCATCACATACAGGTCTCGTAACCTGGCCTGCATATTTTCATCGGCAACATGACTGTACGCATTATCCGCCAGCTTTTGCCGGACGAGATTTTCAGGGTCGTCATGGTGGGCAAAGCGGGAATTCAACATTGAAACTATTTTTTCATGGGCAATATCAACCTCGTAGTCCCAGCAGCCAAGATTCCTGTGCAGCGTAATAGCATCGGTTCGCGAGTGATCACTGCTGTAAATTGAGGGCATACGGATGGCGTGAACATTTTTTGCCCCCACGGCATCACAGGCCAGTTTGCACACCACCGCACTATCCACGCCGCCACTGCTGGCCAGTACCAGCTGACTGAAACCCGATTTCTGGACGTAATCGCGCAGCCCGAGGACAAGCATGTCATACAGCGCTACCGACCGCTCAAGGACCGGGACCTTCATCCCGGACTCAAAAACACGCGGCAGCTGAACCGCAGCAGCATCAAGATCAACGATATCGAAGCTATCGCCTGCAAAAGTCGTGTTGAGATGTAAAAGGTCACCATTCGAGAGGACAAAACTCTGGCCATCAAACACGAGCTCATCCTGTCCTCCAACCTGGTTAACGTAGACGATACTCACCTCCGGAATGCTGCCAGGTGCGATGGTGGTCAGTCGCTGCCAACATTTTCCCTGCACATAGGGTGAACTGTTCAATGATAAAATCGTATCCGCACCTGCCTTCAAATACAGGCTCATCGGGTTTCGCTCATAGTTGTAACCATCGGAACCCTTATCATTCCAGAGATCCTCACAGATGGTTATGCCGACCTTTCTGCCATCAATTTCGACGATTGTCAGTTCATCACCCGGTTCGTAATACCTGGCTTCATCAAATACATCGTAGAAAGGCAGCAGAATCTTCCGGTAGGTCGCCTGCACACACCCCTTCTTAATTACTGCGGCCGAATTAAAATACGGTTTACCCACACCTTCATTACGCTCGATGTAACCCACCACCACGTGTAAGCCACTGATTTCAGCTGTATACGAAACAATTTCCTGGAGTACGGATAGATTGCGATCAATAAACAGGGGATTGTAAATAAGGTCCTGGCTTAGATAGCCCGGGATGCAGAGTTCCGGGAACAGGATCACATCGCAATGACTACTCGCGGCCTGATCGATGCCGTGTTTCACACGTGCCAGATTCCCGTCAAAATCTCCGGGGGTGGTATTGATCTGTCCGAGGCAAACTTTCAATGAGCGTGGCCGGTATCTACCGGTACTCGACTTCGATAGACCGTTGCCACCATGGATAACAATACAAAACAGGCCAGTGCCTGGTGAATACTCGCCAGGCCCAGTGGCACATAGTTAACCAGCGTCAATATCCCCAGAACAAACTGCGCAAGGGTGATGACTAAGACGAGAACGCTCATCGCTTTAAGTTTGTTCTCACGAAAACAATAACCTGCAAGCACCGAGACCAACACCAACACCAGCGCCCCAAGCCAACGGTGCACAAACTGAACCATCACGCCGTTGTGCAGAAAATTCTGCCACTGGGGACTCATCATGGTGGCTGCGTCAGCGATTAACTGACCATCCATCAGTGGATAGGTGTTAAATCCCAGGCCGGCGCGCAGGCCTGCTGTAAATGCTCCGTAGATAATCTGCACACTGGTGACGCCGAGCAGCACGATGCTGAGGTTTCGGATCGCGCCTGTGCCGACGCGTAAAACGCCCATGAGATCCAGAATAATCCAGAACAAATAGGCCAGGATCAGCAGCGCAAGCACCAGGTGTGCAGCGAGGCGGAAGTGGCTGACCCGCGGCTCATCAACCAGGCCGCTCATGACCATATACCAGCCCATCAATCCCTGGCATGCACCCAGCAACAACGCAACAATCAGTCGCGGCAGGTAACGTTTTTCGATCTTTCCAGACGCCCAGAAAACCACAAACGGCAGAAAAAAAACCAGCCCAATCAGCCGACCCAAAACCCGATGACCATACTCCCAGTAAAATATGGCCTTGAACTCGTCAAGACTCATGCCCGCATTGACTTTCTGGTACTCCGGATATTGCTGGTAGGCAAGGAAGGTGTCCTGCCACTCGCTTTCACCAACAGGGGGGATCACGCCCATCAGGGGCTGCCAGTCCACCATGGACAAACCACTATGGGTCAGGCGTGTTACACCGCCCACCACGATCATCGCAAAAATCGTCACGCAGACAACTACCAACCAGCTGGCAACGACTTTATTCGCTCCACTCATGGACTATCAACCTGGAAAGGATGCGCCATTTTAGCGGTCCGCCCGCAGGTCAACAATGGCGGCAGCGCTTTATATTTGCTCAACAAGAACAATTTGTTGTCCTTTGGCAGCAAGATTCCCCCGACTGATCCTGATTTACTCTCCATCGTGGCTGTTGTACCGTAGCAGCGTGGAAACTCATTCTGAACTGGTTACACCCATGAACCTAAAAGCAGACAAATTCACCGTTTCCTGCCAGCATTGCAGTCTCAATGCGCTATGTTTACCTGACACCTTGAGTGAAAACGAAATGATCGAAGTCGATCACGTGGTCAAGCGAGGCAAGCCTTACCAGCGCGGGCAGATATTATTCGAAGCGGGTAGCCCCCTGACCTCCCTTTTTGCCATCCGCTCAGGTGCTGTCAAATCCTACAACATCGATGAAAACGGTGAAGAACAGGTGATCGGTTTTTTCCTGCCCGGCGAGATTCTTGGCTTCGATGGACTGGAACGAAAGCGGCATGAAAGTTCAGCCAAAGCGTTAGAAACCACCGGGGTATGCGAGATTCCTTTTCTGCAGGTAGAAGTACTGTCACGAACGATTCACAACCTCCAGTCTCAAATGTACCGTCTGTTGAGCCGTGAAATCCGTCAGGATCAGGAATTGCAAATGTTGCTGGCCAAGAAAACCGCAGAGGAGCGCATTGGTACCTTTCTCATGGGGCTGTCGATTCGATACGAGCAACGCAAACTATCCGCTAACAGGTTTCGCCTGCCGATGGCGCGAACGGATATTGGCAACTACCTCGGCCTGGCGGTTGAAACCGTGAGCCGCGTTTTTACCCGCCTGCAAGGAAACGGAGTCCTCAGCGTCGATGGCAAGGAAGTCGAAATTCTGGACCGTGCGCAATTATGCGGGATTGCACACCTCGAGTGCACATTAACCGATTGATCGTCCAATTTCGCAGTTTTAAACGTAAAAGGGACCGGATTCAGGTAGAATTGATCGCACCCTGAAACGACCGCATCGCCAAAATCGAACCCGGCCCCTAAAACTGAAATCGTTTTCGCCTATCGGCCTCTATCCGATCAGCATCGACACAACGACCAAGGTCAACATCACACCCACCAACACCAGAACATTGACACCAATATTCTTCAGGGTGTTTACGTCTTCTCTGGACTCGAAAATCATGAAAGTGTCCTTCTTCAAACCTGCAGTTACAAAATTGCTTCTTTCGACTTAACGGCGATCAGTCTGCTGTAATCAGTCAATCGACTCATTGACTTAAATCAATGACTGGATGTGTAGTTAAGGCGAATACTTGTCGCATCTAACTGGCCGACAAAAATGAAGAGTAGCGGGTCTTCCTTAACCATTCTGACCATCGGACTCGATTCATCACTACTCGATGAGATCACGAGTACACCGACGCTGGAAGTTATCGAAATCAGCACCTGCGACGAAGCAACGCCTATCTTGCAGGCCCGGGAAATCAGTACAGTTGTATTCGACTCAGGCTGTACCCACTCCCTGCAATCGGACGTCGACATTCTCCTTTCGGCCACACCGGTCACCACCAGGATCGTGCTTATCACGCCTTCAACAGACGTTCTGGTCAACAGCAACCTGACTGGTCTCGGCGTAGCAACACTTACCTCGCCGGTTTCCTATATGGACCTGGTGCCATTTCTTGCACCATGACGTCAGGGTTCTGCTGAGCCCGGAGAATACGCCCGTATAGCCGAAATGAATGATTGTAGGCAGCCTCGATATGCTGTGGCTCAATCCGCTTATCGAATTGAATTGTTGTCTGAAAACACGAAAGTGCCGGGCGGAGCACCGAAAAAACGCGAGCAAAACGAACTCGCGAGCCTCGCAAAACAGTACACGGGCGAGCAAAACGGCAGGATTGCGGCCACCGACGCACGGCAAAAAGTCCTATTCCATACAATGCAGGACAAAGCCTTCAAACTCACCGCACAGCGTGTCATGCAGGAAAGCAGGTCCGGTCAGACACCTGGTACCGCAACCTCTATTTTTAAGCTGGTCAGCCCGCGTCAGCTTGTGACGCGGATCACAATTCCTGCGTTATTCCCGTTATTCATTCCCGATCTGCTACCGCTTACCGCTTTGCAGATTGCGCGGTTGTCCCTGCTTGGTAATTTGCTGTTACAAGAAAAAGCACCGAGCCACGCAAAAAGGAGAGCGTCAGCATGAATACTGAACTTCAAAGCAAGGAATCTAAAGTTTGTGATTCACTGTTGTTGTTAACGACCGAGGGTCGTTATTCCCACAGTGCAGAATCCAACTTGATGGTATTTCGCAAGGTTGGCCATGACTTTATCGTCGCAGCAACCAATGAGCGCGAACACGTCAAACCCGACTGGTACCTGAATCTAAAAGAAGAGCCGATTGTTCGTCTGGAAGTCGACGGCGCAGCCTTCTATGCGAAAGCAAGCACACCGGTTGGCAAAGCGCGTCTGAAATTACTGCCAGTGATGGCAGAAATCTCTGATATAACCCGGGAGATCATCCCCCGGGACACTGCAGTGGTGGTTTTCTCACCAATGCTCTGATCGGCAAACGGTACTCCTCGCACCGGACAGATCCTGCTACCATAGGGAAGAACGTGGTATATCAGTACCACGTGATTTCGGTTTTCATTCTATCGTCCCTAAGGATTCTCGATCACTAATATCACC
This sequence comes from Gammaproteobacteria bacterium, assembly GCA_021773555.1. GTDB lineage: Bacteria > Pseudomonadota > Gammaproteobacteria > Pseudomonadales > Azotimanducaceae. Next base: position 9,164 of record JAJFKA010000036.1, on the reverse strand, counting down.
TCTGAACATCCAGCCAATCCGATGCGGGTAACGTGAACCAGGTACACACACAACTGCAGCCCGCAGAAGACAAGTCCATGTTCGCATCCCTGAAAAAGTCGGACTATCTGTATCTGTGGATTGGCATGCTTTCTTCCGCATTTGCCATGAATATGCAACTGGTGGCGCAGGGCTGGCTGGTCTATGAGATGACCTCGTCAGCCATGGATCTGACCTGGGTGACACTGGCGTTCATGCTGCCTCAGGTAGTCTTTTCGCTGGTTGGCGGCGTACTTGCCGATCGAATGGATAAAAAGCCCGTGATCGGCTGGGCACCGGTCATAAATGGTGTTGCAACCTTGTTCATGGCGGTGATCGTCATTACAGGTAACGTAACCTTCTGGGACTTTATCTGGATTGGCGCATTGAATGGCACAGTTATGGCACTGTCCATTCCGGCGAGAACCGCACTGATCCCGGAAATTGTCGGCGAACAGTTGATGTTCAACGCCATGGCATTTAACACGGCATCATGGAATCTGTCGCGCATTCTCGGACCCGCACTGGCGGGATTTATGATTGCCCTGTTCGCCGGGGGTGACACCTCTTCGGCATTCGGGGTCGGGCTGGTATACATGATTTTGTCAGCTCTTTATTTCGTGTCCGCGGTCACCGTACTTTTTATCAAACATCCGGCAAAACCCATACCGGGACGTCGCAAAAGTCCAATGGCGGAGATTGGCGATGGCCTGCTCTATGTGCGCCACTCTCCCATCGTTGGCGGATTAATTCTGCTCTCGATTCTGCCTTTTCTTTTTGGCTTGTCTATCAATACGCTGCTGCCCGCATTTAATCGAGATGTTCTGCATGGTGGCCCGGATATGCTCGGCTGGTTAATGACCGGCATGGGGGTTGGGGCAATCATCGGGTCTCTGGTACTGGCCCAGCTAGGCTCTTTGCGTCACAAGGGTTACTGGGTACTGGCGACCGGGGCGGCATGGGGACTTGGCGTATCCCTGTTCGCACTGACCACCTGGTTTATCCTGTCGATGCTCGCAATCTCCGTGGTGGGATTCGTGTCAGCCGTTAACATGTCAATGAACCGAAGTATTGTGCAACTACAAGTGGAACAGAACATGCGCGGCCGAATCATGAGCATCGACCTGATGTCGCATGGACTAATGCCGCTGGGGATACTGCCTATCGGCTACATCGCAGAACATGTGAGCGTTGAGGCGGGCCTCGCGGTGAGCGGACTCATCCTCTTCGGGTCAACGATCATACTGGGATTGCTAATGCCAAAAATCAGGGCGATCAATACGGGTTACATTGTCAGCGCAGAACCCTGATGCGTTCACTGGCCTGGTTTACATTCTGAAGCCTGATCTGGATCATTGCCGAATATCACGAGAACATCGAAGATTACACTGATCACACGGGACTTGATCCCCTGGGCCGTCGGCATCAGACTGGAACAGCATGCCACGACAAACTGAGGAGGAGGTACGGGATGACGGATACATTGGAAGACATCTGGGAACGTCTGAAAACACAACGGGACGAGATCCACGTGCAGATGCATCTCGCACGTGCAGAACTGCGAGACGAGATCGAAGCACTCGAACCCGCATGGAAGAAAGCGCGGCAATCCTTCGAAGAAGTGCGGGAAGAAACAGAAGAGACTGCCAGGGAAATGCGTGACGCATCACGGATCGTTGCCGAGGAGCTTTCCAGCGCCTATCACCGGATTCGAAACCGACTGGAGGAAGACTCCTGAGTGACAGGCAATCCCAGGCACAGGTGGATGCCAGTGCCGTCCGCTGGCGCTGTGACCCTGCATCGCTTGGCTTTTCCTCAACCGCGGAAATTGTTCCCAGCCATACTATTCTGGGCCAGGAAGAGGCGGTCGATGCGCTGAAATTTGGTCTCAAGACCCGAAGTCGCGGCAGCAATGTCTTCGTTCGTGGCCTCTCGGGATTTGGTCGCATGGCACTGATCCATCAGATGATCGAGGCTGCGCTCCCGAGTCGCGCTCCGGTGCCGGACCGATGTTACGTCTACAATTTTACCAATCCCGACCATCCGATCCTCATTAACCTGACCACTGGCGCAGGCCCGTTGTTCGCAGAGGAGATGGAAAAATTTGCCGAATTCGTCAGCAAGGAACTGCCGGAATACCTCTCTTCGGAAAGAATCAAGGAGAAACAAAAGGTCATCGCAGCACAGGCACAATCAGAAATTCAGAAAATTGGCGGTCCATTTGACGCTGAACTTCATGATAACAACCTTGCGATGGTCCCCATTGCCGTCGGTCAGAATACGGTACCGGCGATATTGCCTGTTATTGACGGAACGGCAGTGCAGTTTGACGAAATTCAGCGCAAACGGGCCGACGAGACACTGAGCGAGGCTGATTTTAATGCGCTGATCAAGAAGATTGAGGAATTCGAGCAGAAATTTCAGAACGTCGGCCAGAGCATTGCGGTCGTTCAGCAAAAATTTGCGGAGCAGGTCCAGCAGTTTTTCAAACAGGAAGCATCGACGTTCGCGGGCACACGCATTCAATCGATAAAGCAGGCTATTGAACAATCAGATGTGGCTGACTTTCTCGATAACGTTCTGGAGGATCTGATCAGTCACAGGCTAGGCAGTCTGCAGGACGCACAAATATTTTCGAGAAGCTACCGGGTCAATCTCATTCATACCAGTCAGACTGGTAGTGCAGTCCCTGTCATCAGCGAATCCAATCCGACACTCCCCAAACTTGCCGGGCAAATAGATCGTGAATTCTCGCCCAATATGACCAACGCACGATCAGATCACCTTATGATAAAACCAGGTGTACTACTGGATGCTGACGGCGGCTTCCTGATACTGGATGCCCAGGAAATATTGAGTGAACCACAGGCCTGGAACATCCTGCTCAGGACGCTTAAATCCGGCACTTTTGAAGTTGCCAATACCGATGCATTTGGCCTCTGGGCATCACAGCAGCTCAAGCCTGATCCGATCCCGATAGATATCAAGGTGGTACTGGTCGGGGAACCGGATACTTACGCATTGCTGGATATGTATGAACCGCGATTTTCTAATCTCTTCAAAGTGCTGGCGGACTTTAGCGATACCATCACACGGGACGAAGTTGGCTTCAAGGCTTACGCCAATGTAATCGCGCGAATTGTGGAACGCGATGGTCTGCCACCCTTTACGGCATCGGCCGTCGCTGCGCTGATCGAGCACGGTGCAAGAGTCTGTGCACAACAGGGGCGACTCACCAGCCGTTTTGGCCGCATCGCCGATATCGCACGCGAAGCAGCTTTCCTGGCTGAGCAGGATGATTTGAGCGAGGTCAGTACCGAAAATGTCGCAAACGCAGTCTCCCGTTCGAAAGGGCGAGCCGAGATTCCGGCGCGACGATTTCGCCGCCTGATGGCCGAAGGGACACTGAGGGTAGAGGTCACTGGCCAGGTAACGGGTCAGATCAATGGTCTGGCCGTTACTGCGGCGGGTCCATTAACCTATGGCTTTCCCTCAAGAATCACGGCGTCAATTGGCCCAGGATCAAATGGCGCCGTTAACATTGAGCACCAGTCAGACCTGAGTGGTTCGGTCCATACCAAAGGATTTCTGATCCTGACGGGACTGCTGCGTTACTCGCTTGCCTTGCAGCATCCACTGGCATTCTCATCGTCCATCGCCTTTGAGCAGACTTACGGCGGAATTGATGGGGATTCAGCGTCCGCAGCCGAGTATTGTTGCCTGATGAGCACACTGACAGGCCTGCCTATCAGACAGGACCTGGCCATGACCGGGGCAGTCGATCAACGCGGCAATATTCTCGCAATCGGTGCAGGCACCGAGAAAATCGAGGGATTTTTCGATGCTTGCATGGCGCTCGAGTTTACCGGAACACAAGGTGTCATCATCCCGGCTGCTAATGCCAGGGAACTGATGGTGCGGGCCGACATTGTCGAGGCAATCGCGGCGGGGAACTTCCGTGTTTATGCCATTGACAGAATCGAGCAGGCGCTGGAAATTTTACTGGACAACCCTGCTGGCCAATTCGGCGACGATACAGAAGGCACGACATTTTCAATCGCACGGAAACACGCTCATGATTATTGGGAAACCGCTCGGTCCAGTCACCGCCGCGACTAAGCGGACTCAAACCGAGCTCTCGCCTGACATCGATAAAACCGGGCCTTCATCACAATCCAATCAGGACTAATTATGCAACCTCTGCCACATCACTACACAGTTACGGCCAGTTTATCGGACAGCCAGGTAACATTGTCCTCACCCGGACTGGACGCGATCACCTCTGATGCACCTGCTGAGTTCGACGGACCCGGTGATGTCTGGTCTCCGGAAACGCTGCTCGCGGCCGCGGTGGCCGATTGTTTCCTGTTGAGCTTTAGAGCCATCGCAGGTGCATCACGATTTAGATTCGTGGAAATAAACTGCAAAGTTGACGCAACGCTTGATCGGCTGGAGAAAGTGACACGGTTCACACAATTGAATATTGAACCGACGCTAACTATCAGTGACCCTGCCGAAACTGACAAAGCCCTTAAACTGTTAGCAAAAGCTGAGGCTGCCTGTCTGGTAACAAATTCACTCAATGCGGAGATTAACTTCAAGCCGTCCGTTAACTCTTAGGAGTGTACTTTGTCAGTCCGAAAATACGGGCATCGCACCCATTTCCCACAGGATCACGGTTGCACCCAGCATGGCCGCACACATCACCAATCCCACGGCAACCATTGCGCTGGCATAAAGATATCCACGCTCTTTCGGGATCTGCATGACGATGGGTACACCAATGTATAAGAGATATACCGTATAGGCTGCCGCTGCACAGCCAAGGATAATGTCCAGCCACAATATCGGATAGAAACCAGTTAGCCCACAAACAAACAAAGGCGTGCAGGTATAGGCCGCGACGCCAACCCCTTTGCGGTAACTCGAAGTAGGCACATCATAAGTCTCTGACATCCAGTGAACCATGAAACCGAGCATGCCGACGCCCACCAGAATTGCGATGTAAAAAAGGATAGTGATTTGCAGCGCACTCGCCTCGGTCAGTCGAATCACTCGATCGCCCATGGTCCAGCCCACTTCCGTTGAACCGAAATACCAGGCAATGGGCGGCATCAGGGCAACCAGAAAAACATAACCAAAGTAGTGCCGAAAAATGCCGTTATCCGCTAACCTAATCGCCTCCCACTCCCTTGCCGGATTAAACAGAATTCCAATCAAGTGGTTCATGACCAACCTCCCAGGATGTTGTCATTCATCTTCATCTCTCATCAATATACTAAATGATTCTTTTTCCAGATCATCGAACTGATCGTTCTTGACTGACCAAATAAAAGCCCAGCAGGCGGTCAGCACAATTACCAGGCTGATCGGTACTAACACAAAGGCAACCTCCATCAGGACACCTTTCCTAATCTGTTGGAGTTCAAAACCACCAGGAGGGAGCTCAGCGACATACCAAGCGCCGCCATCCAGGGCGCTAACATTCCAGCTACAGCCAATGGTACAACGATCATATTGTAAGCAACTGCCCAGCCGATATTTTGAGCGATCACCCGGCGAACCTGCCGTGCATAGGACACCGTGGCGACAAGCGGGATCAGCGCGTTGGCCAGCAAAGTTGCATCTGCCGCTGAAGAAACAAAACTATCAACCGGACATATCGCGATGGAGGTATCGGATCGACTCATTGCAGCAGCGTCGTTTATGCCATCACCTATCATCAACATGACTTCACCCTGGGCCTGCCTGGCCGCAATTTCCCCAACCTTATCTTCTGGTGACAGTCCGGTGCCAATCGCGGAGATGCCCAGTGACTCTGCCAGGCTCACGCCCTGCCGAGACCTGTCGCCCGTTAACAAACAGACTTCACAACCGAGTGCCTGCAATCCGCTGACAACCTCACCTGCCTCATCCCTCGCGTCATCGCCTACCTGGAACCATGCTATCGGTCTTTCAGCTGCCAGTAGCACCCACGTGCTGTATTCATCCGGCTGTTCAGGTTTTGTCCCTGATGGCCCACCTGACCAGACAAAGTCGGGATCACCAATCCTGTAGGTGGTCCCGTTGATCACCCCTTGCACACCTTTCCCAGGAGTAACTTCAAGGTCCTCGACCTCCAAAGTACCCGCACCAAAAGCATGCGCGATTGGGTGACGGCTACCCATTTCAAGACTGGCGGCAATTTGCCTGGCATCCATCAGCGCCATTTCCGATAACAACCTTGTTTCAAGCAGCCTCAATTTACCCGTGGTCAATGTGCCGGTTTTATCGAACGCGACCGTGTTGACGCGAGCCAGGCGTTCCAGAAATTCGCCGTTGCAAACTGCAACACCCATTTCTCGCAATCTAGTCGTCGCAATCGTATAGGCGATCGGAGTTGCCAACGACAGAGCACAGGGGCAGGAAACGACCAGCACTGTCAGAGAGACTAAAATCCAATCGCTCATGCCCTGAACATACCAGTAGAGCCCGCTCAAGCCCGCCAATCCGAGAATCGCCGCCACAAAATACCTGGATATCTGGTCCGCAATCAAGGCAAAGCGGGGTTTGTACAGTGCCGAATCACGAGACAAGACGGAAAGCTGGTTGATCACTGAATCCTGGTAAGTCACCTGGCTCCGCACCTGCATCGAACAGTCGAGGTTAGCGGTTCCAGCAAGCACTCGATCACCGACTGTCTTGAGGACTGGCGTTACTTCCCCTGTAAATGCTGATTCATCCGCTGTTGAGTTTCCACGCGTGACAACCCCATCTACCGGATAAGGTTCACCTGCATTCACATAGACCAATGTGCCAACCGAAATTTCATGAGTCGGCAGATAAACTTCAGGATCATCGTTAACTCTCGTCATCACCGGCAGTAAATGCTCGATCAGATCCTGACCTTGCTGGAATCGGATCCGTGATCCTGCCTCGATGAAACGCCCCATGAGCAGAAAGAAGGTGAACATGCAGACCGTATCGAAATAGACGTGCTCCCCACTGGTCAGGGTATTGACTGCACTGAGTGTAAAGGCCGATAAAATTGCCAGTGAAACCGGGACATCCATACCCACCTGACCGCGCCGAAGGTCTCGCAAAGCGCCGGTATGAAATACTGAAGCACTATAAAATGTCACCGGAACAGCAAGTGCCAGACTCGCCCAGCGAAACAGGGTCTGGTAAGCCGGATCCATTCCCCCGGGTCCGGCGACGTAAGTCGCAAGCGAAAACATCATGACCTGCATCATGCCAATGCCTGCAACGCCGAGCCGGGACAACAATGATTTTCGCTGCGCCTTAAGTGCCTCTGCCTGTGCATTAGGCTGATCCGGAAGCGGCGAGTAGCCCAGCGACTTGAGTGTTATGAGAACATTCTCAAGATCACCGGGTTGTGTCAGTTCCAGATAAACTTTCTTATCAGCCAGGCTGACCTTAATATCCGCCACTTCATTGAGCTTGCGAAGGCTCGACTCGATCAGCCAGGCACAGGAAGCACAACGAATATCCGGGACAAGGATTGAAACGCTATAGAGCCCCGACCGGTTGGGTCCCGCTCCGCGCAGGGTCGCAGTAAACGCCGCGACTTCCGCCACACTCATTGTTTCCCGGGGCTGCGTTTCTATGAGACTAGACTGGTCCATTTCGAAATTGCGCTGGCAACCCGGGCAGCAAACCGGTGCTGCCAGACCATCAACAAATACGAAATGTCGAGGTGATTCAATAATCCCCTGGCAGTAACGGCAGACTTGCTGACCCCCCGTCTTCTTATCAGTGACGCTGCCTGCCTCACCTTCGAATTCCAGAACGACCTCACTCACGGCCGTAACACCAGTTTGCGAACCGGAGTGACCACCCGCTGCCTGAGACGCCAGTGTTCATCAGTACCGCGCATTTCGAGATACCAGACACCCGGCGTCTTGAGCATGGTTAAAAGCCTCACGTCATCACTTGAGTACCGCTGACCTGACTCGGGTACGAGTAAAATTGAGTGGTCCCGGGCAGCGCTGGCAACATGGTAAAACGCAAGTTCAATGGCGCTGTCCCGCGCGTTGCTGACGTCAAAGATCACCTGACTGGCGTCTTCAACGAAGACAGCCTCAACCTTCATCCTTGTCGCCAGTTGATCCATAGACAAGGTCACTTTGATCGCCATACCGTCCCGGTAGTACTGGTCAACCACCAGATCATCGCGATGCACATCTGCCAGAGTGAACATGACAATGCCAAAAATGACGGCCGAAAACGGAATCAAAATCAGTACCCAAACCCACGAATAGCCGTACCATGGTGACGCATCAGTATCCGTCATCAATAACCTCCTTCATTTGCATCAGCGAGGGGCGTCGGGCCGAGAAAACGTCCATCAGAGTGCGCCTTCAATCGCTGGTCAGTGGTTTCAACCGTAAACCCGATATCAGTAACCACCGAGGTAAGGGAATCCGGGTTAACGATGATATTCACTGACATTTCGCCGACCTGACCGGCCGCCACCGAAAACGGTGCATCAGGCGACAACTGATGTTCCGTCAACCCGCTTATCCGTAGTCGAAACGTCTCTTCCTGATCGCCCATATTCAACGTTTTAACCATGTAGGTGTTCTGAATAAAACCGCCCGGCACCTCGTGATACAACTGCCCGCGCATGCGCAGAACATCCACAGCGAGGGGTACCCGGCTATAGAGCACCCCCGAAAACAATACGATCATCGCAACCACTGCAATACCATAACCAACAAGCCTGGGTCGTTTCCATGTCCAGACTTTACCTTCAAGCCGATTTAAGGTCGTGTAGGAAATCAGACCAGGCTTATATCCCATCGTATCCATGATGCTGTCGCAGGCATCAACGCAGCGTGCACAGTTGATACACTCGTACTGCAAGCCATCGCGAATGTCGATTCCGGTTGGACAGACCTGTACGCACAGGGTGCAGTCGATGCAATCGCCCAACCCGACTTCATCAGGAACTAATCCCCGTTTCCTGGAACCGCGCTGCTCACCCCTGCTTTCATCATAAGAAACGATCAGCGTATCATTATCAAACATCGCTGATTGAAAACGCGCATAGGGACACATGTACTTGCAAACCTGTTCCCGCATCCAGCCCGCGTTGATATAAGTCGCCGCCGTGAAAAATGCAATCCAGAAAACTGCATCCATCG
>JAJFKA010000035.1 GCA_021773555.1 Gammaproteobacteria bacterium | reverse complement strand
TATCGTTAGGTTGTTATATTTCAATAGGTTAGGTAAAAATGGAGGTCAGTTCGTGAAACACAGCCTGTGTCTGAATGGTTTTTTAGACAATTCTGCCTTCGAATCTTGAACAAAATCGCTCAAGACATAGCTACGGCTATGCCTTTCACGATGTTTGTCCAACCTTCTTTGCCACAATTGCCATAAAATCCATTCCCTTCATGAATAATGCGGGCTAAAATCCGCCGCTACAAAATCGGAAAGCATCACGCGAACGGAAGTAACGACCCAGGCCACCCCCAGGCGTCCGTTTCCAGTGAGACGATAACAACAATTGCACGTATAACAAATTAGTGAATCTGTTACAGGTTCAGGAATTTTCGTCGTCTCGAATTATTGGGAGTTAAAGTGAGTAACCGTGGATTTATTGCAATCGTCTTCGCCCTGGGGATAGCACTCTGGCTGTTCTCTGACGAGTTGATACCGGACAGGGTCGATGCAGCTGAGAAACAGGACCAGACACAAGATCGCCAGATTTCTCTGGTTCGTGGGATTAAGAGCGTCGCGGATAAACGCACCATTTTCCTGAGTGTGCGTGGTCAGACCCGCGAAAATCGACGCGTCCAGGTAAAATCGGAAATTTCCGGGGTAGTGGAGTCCATCGCCGCCGAGAAGGGCGCACATGTCAACACCGGTGATTTGTTGTGCCAGATCGCTGTTGACAGTCGCCAGAGTGATCTTAACGAAGCGCGGGCTAACCTGAAAAGTGCCCAGCTCGAGTATGACGGCATCTTTGACCTGAATAAACGGGGATTGCAGTCCGAGATTGTGTTGGCGAAGGCCAGGGCAATCCTGGAGCAGAGTCGTGCTGATCAGAAACGTGCCGAGTTATCCCTGCGCAAGACGAGGTTAACGGCGCCGTTTGACGGCATCGTGGAAGGGCAACCCGTGGAGGTTGGCGATCTGCTGGCTCCCGGCAGTACCTGTGTGACGATAATCGAGGTTGATCCGATGCTGGTCGTCGGTCAGGTTGCGGAAAGGAATATCGGCTCGATTAGTGAAGGTGATGAAGTTGAGGTGGCCCTGATTACCGGGGAGACCTATTTGGCGAAGGTAACCTTTATCAGTCGGGCTCCTGAGGCGACAACCCGGACCTATCCGATTGAAGCGATGATTATTGAGTCGGGGGATAGAATTCGTGCCGGGCTGACAGCGAACATGCGTGTGCCTGTCGGCGTTGAATTCGCGCACCTTATTTCTCCCGCTTCATTGATTCTGGACGACGATGGCGTGGTCGGCATACGGATTGTTGATGATCAGGACACGGTTCGCTTTAAGGCGGTGAAGGTGGTGAGTGAAGACCGCAATGGCGTCTGGGTCACCGGGCTGCCGGAGCGCGTTAACGTGATTACCATTGGTCAGGAAGAAGTATTTGATGGCCAGGTGGTGCAGATTGATTTTGCCCCGCTGGCAGCGCTGGTAACAACCAGGGGCAGCTGATTAACGCCCTCTCCCGAAATCAGAAACTCTCCAGCATCATGTTCATCCCTGCCAGGAAATTATCATGTCGTTAGCCAATACCATTGTAGGTTCTGCCATCGATCGATCACGGACAGTATTGTCGTTGATGTTCGCGATCAGTTTTGCGGGTATGGTTTCCTACATCAACATTCCGATTGAATCCCAGCCGGATGTGTCCATACCCGTGGTGATTGTCACGATTCCTCATGAAGGGATTTCGCCTGAGGATGCTGAGCGGTTGTTGGTCAGGCCAATGGAACTCGAACTTAAAAACATCGAAGGGGTTGACGAACTGAATGCCTATGCAGGCGAAGGCTCGGCTACTCTGGTGATCGAGTTTGATTCGAGTTTCAATCCCGACCAGGCACTGCTGGATGTTCGCGCTGCGGTGGATCAGGCCAGGGTTAAGCTGCCGGACACGGCCGAAGAGCCAATCGTTGACGAGGTTTCCGCAAGCGGATTTCCCATCGTTACCATCGGTCTTGGCGGCGAGAACATTCCGGCGCGCGTGCTCTACTCGCTGGCGAGACGATTGAAAGATGATATTGAAGCGGTTTCCGGTGTGATGGAGGCAACCGTTCAGGGTGATCGTGAGGAAGTGCTTGAGGCGGTCATTGATCCGGCGCAACTGGAAGCTTACGGCATCACTAATGATGAACTGCTGTCCGCTGTGGCCCGTAACAACCGGCTTATTGCAGCGGGGTCCGTGGATACGGGTCGCGGCAGTTTTTCAGTGAAGATTCCGAGCGTCATCGAAAACGCCACCGATGTACTCTCTATCCCGTTGAAGGCGACCAGCGAAGGAGTAGTGACGCTCCAGGACGTGGTGACTCTCAAGCGGACCTTTAAAGACGCAAGGAGTTATACGCGAGCTAACGGTAAGCAAGCCGTTGCCATAGAAGTACAAAAACGTGCAGGTACCAGCATCGTCAAGGTTGTCGAGGACGTTAAGGCAGTAGTTGCGCTGGCCGCCGCAGATTTTCCAGCAGGTGTTGAAGTCAGCTACATTGCGGACCAGGCGCCGGAGACGGTCGAGCAGATCGGAACCCTGCAGGGGAACATCTCTACCGCCATGTTCCTGGTCCTGACCGTCGTCGTTGCCGCTGTTGGTTTCCGATCAGGCATATTGGTTGCGCTTGGTATTCCGTTTTCCTTCCTGTTCGCGTTCGTCGTCATCAACCTGCTGGGCTATACCTACAATTTCATGATCATGTTTGGCATGTTGCTGGGTCTGGGGATGTTGATCGATGGCGCGATTGTTGTTGTTGAACTCGCAGACCGACGTCTCGATGAAGGGGAAACCCCGAGGGAGGCGTACATCTACGCGATCAAAAGGATGTTCTGGCCAGTCGTGGCCTCAGTCGCAACGACGCTGGCGGCATTTCTGCCGCTGATGTTCTGGCCGGGTGTGGCAGGCCAGTTTATGAGTTACCTGCCGGTCACGGTGTTTGCGGTATTGGCCGGGTCGCTTTTATATGCGTTGTTGTTTACGCCGGTTCTCGGTGCATTAATTTCCAAACAACGTGCCCGGAAGGAAGACAATAATGCCCAACTCATCGAGCACGGTAAATTTTCCGAACTCAAGGGTGTGGTTGGATACTATGCCAAGGTGTTACAGCTTGCGACCAGTCATCCCTTCGTCCTGATCATGATCACGATGATGTGCCTTTACGGGATTGTCAGATGGTATGGCGCGGTGAGTCAGGGCTCGATGTTTTTCGTCGAGGTCGATCCTAACTTCACGGGCATTTCAGTGAGCGCAAGAGGTAATTTTTCTGCGAAAGAAGTGCGCGATCTGGTCACTGACGTTGAACAACGGGTCGCAGAGAAAGGTAATATAAGTACTATCTATACCCGCAGTGGGTCGAGTGGTGTTGGCTTTAGCCGTGGTGGAGGTCGGGCACCGGATCAGGTTGGCAGTATGTTCATCGAACTGAGTGACCGCCGAACCCGCGATGTAAATGGCTGGGAAGTTGAAGAACAATACGCTGAAGCGATCAAAAATATTCCGGGTGTCAGGGCAGAGCTGACCCCGCAGGAACATGGACCGCCGGTAGGTAAGGACATCCAGATTCAGTTGCGAGGTGAGGATCTTGAGATCCTGACCCGCGAAACCAAGCGCATCAAAAGGCATCTTGACACGATGACGGGCTTGACGGCGATTGATGATACCGCGCCGGTGCCGGGAATCGAGTGGCGGGTAACCGTTGATCGCGCCAAAGCCGCAATGTTAGGTGCTGATGTGACCAGCGTCGGGGCGGCGATACAGTTAATTACCAACGGCGTCCTCGTCGGTCGCTATCGGCCGGATGATGTTGATGATGAAGTGGATATCAGGGTGAGATACCCCGAGTCCTATCGGGGTATCAGCCAGCTTGATGAATTGCGCGTAAGTACCCGTGAGGGTCAGGTACCGATCAGCAGTTTCGTACAAAGACAGGCGAAACCCAAGGTCAGTACGATTTTCCGTCAGAATGGCACTCGCATTATGTATGTCAGGGCAAATACTGAATTCGGTGTGCTTCCGGAAAACAAGGTGAAAGAGATCAGTGCGTGGATCGAAGAAAATAATATTGATCCGTCACTTAAGGTGGTCTATCGCGGATCCAATGAAGAACAGGCTGAGACGATGCAATTTATCGCATTTGCATTTTCGCTGTCGCTGATGCTGATGGGCATCCTGCTCGTGACCCAGTTCAACAGCTTCTACCAGGCGCTCCTGATATTATCGTCCGTCATTATGTCGACCGTCGGTGTATTACTCGGACTGATCATCACCGGTTATCCGTTCAGCGCCATTATGACGGGTGTCGGTATCGTCGCACTTGCGGGCATCATCGTGAATAACAATATCGTGCTGATTGATACCTATAACTATTTGCGCCGGGAGAATCCCGGATGGGATCTGCAACGGGTCATCGTACAAACCGGTTGTCTGCGATTGCGGCCGGTATTCCTGACCACATTCACCACGGGATTTGGTTTGTTACCCATGGCCGCAGGTGTCTCCATCGACCTCATCGGCCGGGAAGTAGAGGTAGGTGGACCCGTGGCATCGTTCTGGGTGCAACTGGCATCCGCGATTGTCTCAGGTCTGAGTTTTGCAACGGTGCTCACCCTGATCGTGACCCCGGCAATGCTGATGGCACCCCACGCAGCGCGTAAAATTCGTGCTAACCTCCCTGCGTTCGAACTACCATTTCGTTCAAAAGCCTTATAGGGGTTTTAAGGAACGCACGCTAAATAGAGGTCCCACATGAAGATAGGCATTAACGGTACCGGCCTGGTACAGGGTGCATCCATTGACGCCATTGTCTCGGACGTCAAAGCCGCGGCTGAAAATGGCTTTGCCAGCTACTGGCTGGCGGAGCACCCCACAGGGGGTTTTGATGCGCTGACGGTGCTGGCCATTGCTGGCTCGAAGGTGGACGACATCGAACTCGGCACCGCGATCATCCCGACTTTTCCACGGCACCCGATGGTGCTCGCAGGTCAGGTACTGACAACACAGACAGCAATCGGTGAGCGGCTGACCCTGGGTATTGGACTCTCCCATCAGGTGATGATGGCCCAACTAGGGTTAGATTTTGGCAAGCCGATTCGTCATTTACGCGAGTATCTGTCCATTCTGATGCCGTTACTGGAGACCGGAACGGTTGCTTTCAAAGGTGAGACACTGTCCTGCGATGCGACGGTGTTTAAAGCGGCCGAACAACGACCTGGTGTAGTGGTTGCCGCACTCGGCCCCCAGGCATTACGCGTCGCGGGTGCGCGAACTGATGGCACCACGCTCGCGTGGGTTGGCCCCAGGACAATCAAAAATCACATCGTGCCACTGCTCTCAGAGTCCGCATCGAAAAATAACCGGCCCTCGCCACGGGTAATCGCGACTCTGCCAGTTTGTGTTACGGCCGACGCCCCGGGGCTTCGAGAGAGAATCTCGAAAACGCTGACGATGTATGGCCAACTACCTTCCTACAAGGCTATGTTTGAGCGCGAGGGTGTTGCCGAACCAGGAGATCTCGCCATGGTCGGTAGTGCCGCCGAGGTCGAAGATGCGCTTGCCGGGCTCATGCAGGCAGGTGTCACGGATTTTGCTGCATCAATTTTTGCTACCAGTGGTGATGAGCATACCGAGACGCGTGAATTACTTTCTCGTCTTGGTCAGATTCTGTAGACGATTTCTGATCAGATATCGCTCCAACTGTCGGGAATAGTCGCCAGCTTCTCCACTCCGTAAATCTAACTGGCAAGCGCGGACATCCTGTTCATCCTTGCAGCGATTGCAATCGTTAGCTTTTATCCGTCGCACGACAATGCGTTTGGCGTGCCTGCTGCAAACGCGCTAGCATGGTGGTGCAGTCTCTTGAGGGAAGCCGGTGCGCGAAGTCTTTGCAATAGGAATAGTGCTGTTTTGCATTTTTCTGCTGGGAATCTGGGGTCAGTATGTCCTGGACCCTGAGCAATTTTCTGCCCTGCCATTACAGGCGCTCTACAACACATTGACACTGTTTGTGTTTGAAGGAGACTGGACTTCCGATTTTAACTTGCCCTGGCAGCTCGAAATTACCCGTTTCCTGGCACCGCTGGCAATGATCGCTGGTGTACTGGTCTACCTGACCCAGGGCGCCTGGCTCAAGGTAGTGAACTCGTTTGTCAGGTTGCGCCAGGATCATATTGTTGTCGCCGGGCTCGGTAAGCTGTCCTGGCATTTTGTCCAGTCCTGCCATGGCGCGTACAAACTCGTGATCGTGGAGAGTAATCCTGATAATCCCTACATTGAACGTGCACGCGCACTGAAAATGTCAGTGATC
Source organism: Gammaproteobacteria bacterium (assembly GCA_021773555.1). Lineage (GTDB taxonomy): Bacteria > Pseudomonadota > Gammaproteobacteria > Pseudomonadales > Azotimanducaceae. The sequence continues at coordinate 63,837 of JAJFKA010000035.1, read as the reverse complement.
GTCGGGGACATCCTTGATCCGGTAATTTTCGATCAGGTGAATCTGGCAGCCGCGAAACATCTGGTGGCGTTTACCGGTAGTGATGGCGTCAATGTTGAACTGGCAATCAAAGCTCGCAGTTATATGCGGGAACGAGCCAGTGAACCACTGCTCGTGCACATGCACGTCGAAAACACGCATATTGCAGAACGGCTGGAGAACTATCCGAAATTCTTCGCGGATTCTGCCTCGGCACAAGTCAATTTTTTTAGTGTGTACCATCTAAATTCCAGGATCCTGTTCAGGGATTATCCACCGGAATCGTTTGCCCACTATTTTGGTCAGAACCAGGTTCATATCGCCTTGTATAACTTTGGTCAGCAGGCCGAACATATTCTTCTTGAAGCGATCAGGGTCTGCCACTACGCGAACGAAAGCCAGATTCGGTTTTCAGTTTTCGATCGGGATGCCAACGCAAAAGGTGTGGCGTTCCTGGCTACTTATCCGTATCTGGAGTCCTTGTGCAGCATCAAGTTCTATGAGATTCCTGTCCTGCAGGCGAAGATGCTGGATGAAATCTACGTCGAATTGCTGCGCAGCGTGACGGAACATGTGGTGTGCTTTGAGCGTGATGAGGACAACCTGAATCTTGCGCTGTTGTTGCGTTCGATCCTGCTAAACAAAAAAAACAGCAATGCACCGATCATCGTGCACATGGAGCAGTCCAGTGGATTAGCACAATTACTGGAGTCGAATTTTGGTGGCCCCGAAATTCCGGACGGTCTATACCCGTTCGGGATGCTGGATCAGGTCTTACATTTTGAGAATGTGCTGGCTGATGGCCTGGACGTCCTGGCCCGTGCATTTCATGAGACCTATCTGGAGGAGCGCGGTGGGCTTGATGTAGATGTCCGTCTGTATTCCACGCTTTACGATTGGGTGGCGTTGTCCGAACCAGAGCGAGCAAGCAATCGACAAAGTGCGGACCACTCGGCGACGAAGCTGCGAGCCATTGGCTGTCGCATCATTGATACCGTTGATACGGAATTTAGCTTTTCCGATGAAGAGGCGCTATTGCTCGCAAGAATGGAACACAATCGATGGTGTGCGGAGAAAATAGCGCATGGCTGGCAATACGGACCGGAGAGAATTGAGAGCGCAAAGGTCAATCCGGTCATCGGCAAGTGGGAAAACCTCAATCCCGGGGAACAACAGCGTCAGGTTGATCAGATAAAGACGTTTGCTGCATTGATCGCCAGGAAAATTCAGAAAGGTATCGCCCGGGAGTTCTGCATCGGAATTACCGGTCATCGTCTGCATAAACTTAACCCCTCCGATGAAAAGCTGAAAGCTGAAATCGAAGGCGCTTTGCAAAAACTGGTTGATGCGAATCCGAAACGGAAGTTTATTCTCATGTCACCACTCGCTGAAGGCGCTGACCGGCTGGTTGCCCGGATTGCCATGGAAAAATTTGGCATGGCATTGCATGTTCCGCTACCGCTTCCGTTTGAACTCTACCAGACTGATTTTACCTCGACTCATTCTGTGGAGGAATTCAAAGTACTGGTTGGCAAGTCCGAGATTTACTATGAACTGCCAATGCGCTTCGGCAATCAGATGGAATTGGCGTCGCGCCTTGGTGGTGTCGCTAACGAGCAGCGTAACAAACAGTACGCTATGGTGGGTGCTTACATCGTTGAGCATTGTGATGCAATGCTGGCGATTTGGGATGGCGAGAAAGCGCACGGTACAGGTGGTACCGGTCAGGTGGTTGAATGGCGAAAGGGCGGTGCGGCCGACCCCGAGTATGTGATCCGCTCTGAGTTTTTTCGTGCCAAGATTACGGATCAGCCGGTCGTCATTGCTCACCAGTACTCAGGCGCGAAACAGGACTAAGGGAACACAGAATAATGGAACAGGAATTCGATGTAGTGCTCTGGGGAGCAACCGGGTTTACAGGCAAGCTGGTAGCGGAGTTTTTGTACCAGAAATACGGTGCGGGAGAGCGGTTACGCTGGGCGATCGGGGGGCGAAATGAGGCCAGGCTGATTGCCGTTCGCCAGCAGTTCGCCGGTGACGACGCCGATAAAATCCCGATTGTCATAGCGGACAGCAACAACGGTGCGGCACTCGATGAACTGGTAGCACGCACCCGTGTTGTCTGCACGACTGTGGGACCCTATGCCCTGTACGGTAGTGAAATGGTCCGCGCCTGTGCGCAGGCCGGAACACACTATTGTGATCTGACGGGTGAAGTACCCTGGATGTACCGAATGATTACCGAACATCAGGCAACAGCAGAAGCGAGTGGCGCCAGAATTGTCCATACCTGTGGCTTCGACAGTATTCCCTTTGATATGGGTGTGTATTTTCTGCAGCGAGAGATGAAAGCAAAGCATGGCGAGTTCGCATCCACGGTGAGTTGCCGGGTCGTCAACTTCAGTGGTGGTGTCAGTGGCGGTACTGTCGAGAGCATGATGCATATGATGGAGCAGGTTCGCGCCGACCCGACGATCATGGAAACACTCAGCGATCCCTACGCACTCAATCCACAGAATATGCCAAGAGGGGATGATACCAATGATCAGACCGGCGCTGTGTATGACACTGATTTCCACCAGTGGACCGCGCCATTCGTGATGGCCGGTGTCAACACGCGGGTTGTTCGCCGAAGCCATGCCTTGCAGGGATATTGTTACGGCAAGGAATTTCGTTACAGTGAATCGACGCTGGCGGGGGATGGTCCGATGGGCTATACCCGCGCCTCCATGATCGCCGGTGGTTCCATTCTGATGGTGCTCGCGGGCGCATTCGGTCCAACCCGGTCGCTGTTACGTAAAATAGCGCCAGCACCAGGAGAGGGCCCCTCCAGTGAAACCATTCGCAACGGTTCTTTTAATATCGAGTTCCTGGGAAAATGTGCGAATGATCCGCGCCAGCAAATCAAAGTGTCAGTAACCGGTGACCGCGACCCCGGTTATGGTGCTACCTCGAAAATGCTTGCAGAGACGGCCGTCTGCCTGGCGAAGGATGAGCTGAGTTCCGCTGGTGGTGTATTGACACCTGCAAGCGCGATGGGAGATTTCCTGATTTCACGGCTCTGCGATAATGCGGGCATGACGTTCTCTGTTGTTGATTCCCAGAGTAGTCAGGAGAAGTGAGTGTGCGGCCAATGCTTTATTCGACCTGAAACGGAATTCCGGTCAACTTTTCAGAGACCTGCCACAACTGGCGCGCGACTGCTTCCGAGCGGGACATAAAACTGGAGGAAACCTTGCGCGGATTACCGCGTAGCTCGCCCAGTCCATCCGGACCGATATAATCCCCGCCGTCCACTGCTTCTGAGAATCCGGCATAGAGCGTCGGCAGTGCTCCCGCTGCCGCAGACTGGGCAATGATCGAGGTGTAGAACTGCACCAGGGTTTCTCCAAGCGGAGAATTCAGCATTCGCGGCCCCGCGTAGCCAAGATTCGTTGACGACACACCGGGATGACAGGCCAGAGCACTGACGTCGAGATTGGCGGCATTACATCGGCGATCGAGTTCATAGGTGAACAGCAGATTGGCCAGTTTGCTCTGTCCGTAAGCCATCCAGGGATCGTAAAACATCTGACCCTGGAGATTGGCGAAATTGATAAAACCAAACTGGTGGGCAAGACTTGAAACATTTACAACCCTTGCGCCCGCGCCCAGCAACGGGAACAACTGAGCGGTCAGTGCAAAGTGTCCCAGGTGATTAGTGCCAAACTGCATTTCAAACCCGTCGTCGGTTTCGCGGCGCGGAATGGCCATGACACCGGCGTTGTTAACAAGTACATCCAGCTTCTCGCAGCGCGCTTTCAGTTGGTCAGCACATGCGCTAACAGATTCGAGGGAGGCGAGGTCGAGAACACAGTAGTCAATCGACCCACCTGGAGTGCCGGCGGCAATTTGCTCGCAGGCGATTTGCGCTTTTGCGGCATCGCGGCAGGCGAGAATAACATTGCCCCCGTTATTGACCAAGGCGCTCGCTGCCTCAAAGCCGATGCCACTGTTCGCGCCGGTTATCACGATCGTGCGTCCGTTTTGATCGATTAAATCACTTAGTTGCCATGCCATCGCGTCGCTCACCGGTCCAGATTCACGTTGATAGTAAAACTGTATTCATGCGGTGGACAGCCCTTTTTTCTCGGGTTTACCGGGCTAGTATTTTATTTGTTCGAATTGCTTACTTCTGCGGCACCTTCACTTATGATCGTCTAAAAGGCTGCGGCCGTACCTACAATCAATTATGGGAGAGTGAGATGTACTATCGGTATTTGTTCGTGGTCCTGGCGATTGTCCTGGCTGGCTGCTCGCAGCCCGATAAGGCAGTTCCGGAAGCAGCAACCACTAATGCCGCGGTGATGGATGCTGAGGCTGAAGCACTTCCTGAACTACCGACACACTGGATTAACACGCAACCCATCGGTAACGGAGCAGGACCTGTGATGCAGGCTGATCTCTCCCGGGGACTATCGGACACATCAAACTGGCTTTTATACGGTGGAGATTATGGAAACCACCGGCATAGCCCGGTTACCGATCTGAATCCCGAATCGGTGAAGGACCTCGAAGTCGTCTGGGCATTTCCCACCGGCACCCTGGGTCAGTTTGAGGTCAGCCCGACCATCTATGATGGCATCATGTATGTCAGTTCGTCGTACAACCGACTGTTTGCATTGAACCCGGAGACCGGAGATTTGTACTGGCGGTATGACCATCAGTATCCAGAAGATCTTCGCCTATGTTGTGGACCGGTCAATCGCGGCGTGGCCATATCCGGTGATCTCGTTCTGATGGCGACACTGGATTCTCAACTCATCGCCTTCAATCGATTGTCGGGAGAGATCGTCTGGCAAACGGAACTGGCGCCTTATGATCTGGGCCATAGCGCGACCTCAATGCCGATGATTGTTAAAGACCTGGCGATAATTGGAATCGCCGGTGGAGAGTTCGGTGTTCGTGGGTTTTTCGATGCCTATGATGTGAAGACCGGTGAGCGCCGCTGGCGACATTATACGGTGCCTGCTGCCGGTGAGCCTGGTGTCGAAACCTGGGCTGGAGAGTCTTATAAAACAGGCGGCGCACCCGCATGGACGAGTGGGGCTTATGATGAAGCGACCGATACCCTGTACTGGACGACTGGCAATCCTTCACCGGATTGGAACGGTGATTTGCGTGCCGGTGATAACCTTTTTTCCAACAGCATTCTCGCGCTTGATCCGGCGACCGGAGAGCAGAAATGGTACTTTCAGTTCACGCCACACGACGTGTGGGACTATGACGGTAACACGCAGATTTTCCTGGTTGATGTTCGTCGCGACGGCCGTGACGTAAAAGCCATTGTCCAGGCCAATCGCAACGGGTATTTCTACATTCTCAATCGGGAAACCGGCGCGTTTATGGGCGCGGAACCCTACGTCGAACAAGTGAACTGGGCGACCATTGATGAAATTGGCAGGCCTATTGTCAATCCAGAAGCAATGCCGAAGGAGGACGGTTCGTTCAGGACGTGCCCCAGTAACCTGGGTGGTATGAATGGCGCATGGACCGGTGCGTTAAACGCGAAGTTGGGACTTGCATTCATTCCGAGCATTGAAGCCTGCCAGGCTTTTCAAAAAGGGCTGGATATTTTCATTCCCGGACAGCCCTATATGGCAGGTTTACCCGAGTTGCTTGATGTGGAAGCAGGTAAATCCTACGGCCATCTCTCCGCCATTGACTACAATACCGGCAAGGTACGCTGGCGATACCAGGATGCAGATCCGATGATGGGAGGCGTGGCATCCACTGAAGGCGGCGTCATTTTTACTGGCAATCAACAAGGTCATGCTCTCGCCCTGAATAGCCGGACTGGCGAGGTGTTGTGGAACTTCAAGATGGGCGGTGGTGTTCGCAGCCAGCCAGTGGTCTATCAGGTAAAAGGTAAGAGTTATGTCGCTATTGGATCGGGTAACTGGAATACCTTTGCAGCGTTCAGTGGCGGACCGGTGAATATACCGGAAGGCGGCCATCTGTTTGTCTTTGCCTTGAAGTGAGATGAAGGCGGTCAGTTTTCTTGCGCTGCTTGCAGTGCTGTTGTCTGGTTGTGAAGCGGAATCACCGGCTGAGGTCATGTTGCAGGATGCCGCTGCGCTGAAGCGTGGCAAACAATTGTATACCGGTTCCTGTGGTGGTTATTGTCACAAAACCTCGGTTGGCAGTGAAGCGCCCAATCTCATGGACTGCGCGTGGCTCCATGGGGGCGCCGACCAGGAGGTCTTTAACACCATATCGAACGGCGTGATGGGAACCCGCATGATTGGGTTTGCCGGAAAACTGCCTGAAGGCGACCAGGATATCTGGAAGCTGGTGGCGTACCTGCGAAGCCAGCGACATTGTTAAGCACGGATTCGGTCAATCGACGGACATCGAGCCCTCGATTGACGCTGAAACTGGTGAGGATCCGCCTGATGGGTGGAACTAGTGCCTCGCTGCACAAATTCGAGGGGGGATATGAAAGTTTCCGATGTCCAATTGTCCGAGGTGCGAGAGCGCGGTTACACCCTGGTCCCGGATTTTATTGATCAGCAAACACTGGCTGCAGCACAGGAAGCGCTCTGGGAGGTGTTTCCGCGGCCCGAGGTCTATTTTGCCGACCCGGCGGTCCGGCAGCAGTTTTCAAAGAGTCAGTTTGCGGGACTGCGTATGTTCCCTTATCCGGTCTGGGCACTGAATCGGCTGGCGGTTTATCCGGACCTGGTTGATGCAGCAACACGTTTTTGTGGTACCGGGGACCTGGATCTTTATAAAGTTGAATTGTGGGCCAAGTATGCGGGCGCCACAGACTACGATCAGGCCCATCATCGGGATTATGGCAACCACACCATGGTGGTACCAAAAGTAGCATCAAGCCATGTGCAGATGACGACGTTTATCTTGTTGCGGGATGTCACCGAATTGGACGGCCCAACTAAAATCGTTCCCCTGGACAGATCAAAAGATATTCCCCTGGCCCGGCGGGAGTTGCCGATGGGGACGCTGTTTGATCAGGAAATTACCGTGACTGGTAAGGCAGGTACCCTGCTCATTTATAAGACAGACGTCCTGCACCGCGGGTCGAATTTTCTTGGTGCTGACCGATCCCGATTCGTGATGCTCGTGGATTTTCAACCCAGAGGCTGGCAATGGACAGGCAAGATGGCCTGGGCAAATCACGCCCTGTCACCGCACTGGGGTCCGACCATGGTCAGCATGACGCCACAGGAGCGATCATTATTTGGCTTTCCTGCGCCGGACAGCGAGTATTGGGATGACCAGACCGTCCGTGATGTCGGCCTTAGATACCCCGGTATGGATATGTCGGCGTATGAAGCGAATGCCTAACCAGCGTCTTCGGCTTCCTGAAGACGAATGATCCGGTCCTGTTCTTCCGCCGCTACTGCGGCGATTTCCTCAAGTACTGCCTCCACATCCGGCGCAGTCGTATCTTCAGCAAAAAGGCCGGTGAGGGGAGTATCGGGCTGCAATTCGCCATTCTCATAATGCGCCCAGATTTCCCTGGCATATCGACTATCCAGTAATTCTGGTGCAAATTGGCCGTAGTATCCGGTGATGTTTTGCACGTCGCGTAACAACATTGCCTCGGCGTTATTATTAGCCGACGCATTGACAACCTGAGGCAGGTCGATAATCACTGGCCCAAGTTCGTCCAGGAGCACGTTAAATTCCGACAGATCGCCATGTACCAGGCCGGCGCACAGCATTTTCTGGATGTGTTGCATCATGATGGCGTGATCGCGCAGTGCTTGTTCCCGGCCGAGCGTAACGTCACCTAATCTCGGTGCAACATCTCCATGCTCATCGGTAATCAACTCCATCAGCAGCACACCGTCAACGCAACCGAAAGGCTGCGGAACCCTGACACCTGCTCCAGCTAATGTGTATAGCGCGTCAACTTCCGTGCTTTGCCAGGATTCTTCCTGTTGGGCTCGACCGTATTTAGAACCTTTCTGCATCGCCCGCTCACGACGACTGTTCCTGACTTTTCTACCTTCCTGATAAGTGACGGCCTGTTTGAAGCTTCGTTTCATCGAGTCTTTGTAAATTTTCGCGCAACGTTGCTCCGCACCACAGCGAACCACGTAAACATCCGCTTCCTTACCGCTCATGAGACGACTTATCACGGCGTCCACCAGACCGTCATCGATTAATGGTTGAAGTCGCTTGGGTATTTTCATGGCGCGGGTTTTACCTGATTTTTCCTCAACAAGAAACCGTTAATGCGATTATTTGCCGTAATCGGCGCTGTTTTGATGACCCGATAGCCGGATGTTTATTCAGTCGGCAATTTGACACAATGTCTGCAGCACCGCGCTGCTGGCGTACCGGCAGTTGGAATGCAGGGCCGGCGCGAGTGGCGCAATTCTGGTCCCGGTGCCGCTAATTATGACGAGGGGATTGACCCTTCTGGTTGATCAAAACTGAATTCGGAGAGGCGATAGTTATGACTGATTTTGAGAATCTGCTGATAGACCGCGTTGGCACCGACGACCGAGTGGCGAGAATTACCCTCAACCGTCCCGAGAAAATGAATGCGCTGTCGCAGGAGCTGATGTTCGAATTTAACGAGGCCCTGCATGACCTTGAGGCAGATGATGATGTCCGGGTCATTATTGTGAAAGGAGAAGGTCGGACCTTCAGCGCCGGTTATGACCTGACGCCTGCGCGTGGCGGGGCGGATGCTGTGGTGCGTCGGCACAAATCCACGGACCATAAACAGCGCCGTTTGTTGATGGGAATCCGCACCGGCATGCAGCAGATCACCGATATCCATATGTATTTCTGGAACATGGCCAAGATTACGATCGCACAGGTTCATGGTTATGCGGTTGCAGGGGGCTGCGAGCTCGCCATGATGGCTGATCTGGTGGTCGCCGCCGAGGACGCGCAGCTTGGCCATCCGGGCTTGCGCGGGCTTGGTACGAGCAGGACTGGTGTAATCTGGCCGCTGGTGATCGGAATGAGGAAGGCCAAGGAACTGTACTATACCGGGGAGAATGTCACAGGAACTGAAGCCGAAGAAATTGGCATGATCAACTATGCCTGGCCAGCGGACGAACTGGACCGTCGCACCATCAGTTTTGCAGATCGAATAGCCAATCTGTCGGCGGATCATCTGGCGATCCTGAAGGTAAATATGAACCGTTTCTATGAAAATATGGGTATTTACTCGTCAGTGCGCAGTAGCACGGACCTGGATGCAGCGGGTCAGTTCACGCAATCCTCCTACCAGTATCAGGACCAGATGCGTGAACATGGTTTGAAGGATGCACTCGCCTGGCGCGATGGGCCTTATCGCGGTACGGACGACTACAAAAAGCAGGATTGAAGACATGTCTGAACAGGGCAATAGCAGTTCCACACCGTTTGCCCAGGGCCGCTGCACTTGTGGGCAGCTCCGTTATGAACTTCTCACTACGCCGATGTTTGTGAACTGTTGTCACTGTCGCTGGTGTCAGCGCGAGACCGGTGCGGCATTTGCTTTAAATGCACTTATTGAGGCTGACCGGGTAACACTCACCGCGGGTCGTGCTGAGCCGGTAGTAACGCCTTCGGCCAGCGGCAAGGGGCAGATTATCCACCGGTGTCCCATGTGTCATGTGGCAGTCTGGAGCAATTATGCCGGAGCCGGTGAGTTGCTGAATTTTATCCGTGTCGGCACCCTCGATAACCCGGACCTGCTGCCTCCGGATATCCATATTTTCACCTCGAGCAAACAGCCCTGGGTCGCCCTGGATGGGACAATTCCGGTGATGTTGGGATACTACCCGCGGGAAAGCTACTGGCCGGCTGCAAGCGTGGCGCGGCATCGGTCGATGCGTGGCCTGGATTAGCGGCTCAGGTTTCCTTGTCCGCGTCCGGTATTTTCTTGAGTTTGGTGATTTCCTGACCGGGTTCCTTGATTTGGTCAAGGGGTTGAACATACTGGCTAAGTGATTCGAAGATCGTGCCCCACAGTCGAGCGTCAAACTTTCTTGTCCGGGTAAAAATCACCGCTCGGAACAGTAACCATGCCATAGAAATGACTGCCATGGTCCAGATCACGCTTTGTAGGGCATCGTCGTCCATATCCGGTATCCTCCGAGGGTATCGGGAATGATGTTGGGTCGAATCAGGCGTATTCAAGCAAATGCTGCCGATTGTCCACCCGGGTATACTACCAGCTCAATCCCGGATAGCGGTTACCTCGTTACCTGAAGCTCAACGTAGAGTCCGATTCTATGCCTGCTAACATTCTGTTTATTTTTAGCGACCAGCACCGCCACGATGTCATGGGCTGTGCCGGTCATCCTCTGGTACAAACGCCAAACCTCGATGCTATCGCGGGCAGGGGAGTTCGATTTTCCAACACCTGGTGTCAAAGCCCGATCTGCCAGCCATCTCGTGCCAGTGTGATTACCGGGCGATATGCGCATGAACTTGGCGTGATCCACAACACCGGGGGCTTTGATCCTGAGTGGCCGACCGTGATGAAGCAGCTGCAGCGTGTAGGTTATGAAACTGCCAGTATCGGCAAAACTCATTACCACGAATCGTATCAGGCGCCCCAGGAAGGTGGAGAAATTGACATGCGTGAGCAGATCGACTTCGTTCGCGCTTTCGGTTGGGACTATGTGCTGGAGGAATTTGATAAGTATCTGCATGTCCACACGCGGTTAAAAACGCCGTACACGGAACACCTCCGGGAACAAGGGATGCTGGCTGCATACCGTCAACAGATAAAAGATGTATTCCGGCTAACACCAACACACTGGCGCGGTGAGACCGGCGTGTTACCTCAGGAACTTGATTTGACAAGTTTTCTTGCTGATGAGGCAACAAGCTGGCTGAAGTCGCGCAACAAGCAGCAACCATTTTTTCTTAAGCTGGCGTTTGTTCAGCCCCATGTTCCTTTGATCGATGATCCGGACTGGGCTGCGTATTACGCGGATGCGGATATCAAGGTGCCTGATCTCAAAGCCGCAGAAATTCCGAATGAGGTATGGGGCGAATATTTGTCGGGTCTCGATAAACATTCCCAGGCGCAGACAATGAATGCTGATTTCGTCCGCTCTGGTATTCGCCATTATCTGGGGATGGTGTCGCTGATTGATCAGAAGATTGGCGAGGTGTTGGCTACCCTCAAGGCATTGGGTCAGTTAGAAGACACCTGGATTGTGTACTGTTGTGATCACGGTGAGATGCTGGGTGAACACCGCCTCTGGGCGAAGATGAATTTCTATCGTGGTTCCGTTCAGGTACCACTGATTGTCAGCCCGCCAGGAGGAATGGACGGAACCACCATAGATTCGCTAACTGAATTGACTGATGTCACAGCGACGCTCGCGGATATCGGTGGTGCGCAAGCGCCTGACGGCTGTCATGGGGTGAGCCTGCTTCCGGCGCTAAGGGGTTTGCCAACCGGCCGTGACTTCCTGCATTCCCGTATTGGAAATTATGCAGGAATACGTGACCAGCAATACCGTTTCACAGCACAGGTGAAGAATGAAACCGCCTGTGAGTTGTTTGATCTGGTCAATGACCCGGGTGAAACAAGAAACCTGGTGAACGAGGCTGTGCATGCTGACACCGCGGAGGGAATGAAGGCATTGCTCCTTGCACATGAATCTGAGGGGTAGCGAGGCAGATCCTGAACGGTGTCAGGTTCGAAGCACCATGAACGCAAGGTGTGTTCCGCGCAATAGATACATCCAGCCCATCGGTACTCTTGAGACCCAGTAGATGTTTTGAAAGTACAGCGGCAGTCCAAAAGGGTCGCGAACCTCTTCGAAACCGTAACGTTCATAATATTCCGTCAACAGTGATTCGCACATCAGCCACAATGGTCGGCCGCCTTCATTCATCAGCGACTCCATAAGCAGATTGGAAGCACCTCGGCCCTGCCAATCATCTTTCACCATCAAGGAAGCGAGTTCGTCCAGGTCACCATGTCTTTTAATCTGGCCACAGCCGATAAAGGGCTCATTTTCATTGAACGCCACCGTGAAACTACGCCAGTCGATCGCGAACGGATTCAGGTTGTTCTTCAGGATCATCGAGCGGATGACGGGTTCATCTGCAAGTCGTGCCGGGCGCAGCGAGATGTTCATAAGGAATCAGGTTCGATCGGAGAACCGAGACTATACCTGATACCCGGAGAGTTCATTCCACAATCACAAACTGGATTGTCGTCGTGCAACCTATCAAAGCCACGGTAACGCAATCGTTGCGAAGACCAACACCAGCGTGAACCCGCATATATCAGTGATCGTGGTAAGAATTGGACCAGAGGCGACTGCAGGATCAACGTTAAAGCGTTTCAGCAACAACGGAACGGTGCCGCCTATGGAGACAGCAATCAAGGTGTTGGTACTCAAGGCGATCATCACGACCATACTCAAAGCAAGATTACCCTTCCAGAGCCAGGCAGCGGCGCCCAGCATTAAACCGAGAGCGATGCCGTTAATCAGACCCACCTTCACCTCCTGCCACCAGACTCGAAGCACGTCGCGCGAGTTGACGATCCCAAGCGTCAACTCTCGCATACTGACAGCGACCGCCTGATTACCACTACATCCGCTCATGTCCGAGACGATCGGTAAAAACACGGCGAGCGCGATTACCGCCGTCAATGTGTCTTCAAAAAGTGCAATCACACTGGCTGCCATGATGTTCAGGATGATGTTTATGCTGAGCCAGGAGAGACGTCGTTTTGACCGTTCGCGCACCGGCAATGAACGTAACTCTTCCCCCGCAACGATACCCTGTGACTTGAGATGGTCATCGGCGGCTTTGTCACTGAGGGCAAGTTCAACATCCTGCCGCCGCACCACACCGAGAAGATGTCCACGATCTGAAGCGACAGGTATCCCATCTATCGCTGTTTCTTCGAAACACCGATCTAGCAGGTCAAGATCTGCCTCGACATTGACGATCATCGGGGTTTGCATAATGTCTCGGAGGCGGAGATCCCGGCCAGCGGAAATCAGTCGGCGAAACGGCACCGTACCGAGCAGACGTTTCGCGCGTGTGGTGACGAAAACGTGCTGGAAGACGTACCGCGACGCGTCCACATCCATATTCGTGATCTCGCTCAGTGCTTCACGCACCGTGACCTTGGCCGGAAACGCCAGAAACTCCCGGATCATCAGTCCACCGGCGGAATTTGGCGCAAAACTCAGCAACTCTCTTGCGTCTGCAGCCGATCCCGGCTCCATCGCTTCGAGGATGGCATCCATTTCGTCGTCATCCACCTCCGCCAGTACATCCGCCTGTTCGTCGCTGGGGAGTTCCTGAATGATTTGGGCGGCCTCTTCGGAAGGCAAAGCCTCCAGCAGATCTGCTGCAAACGATTCCGGAACGTCGTCGATAATTTCAGCCGCTGCTGCTGGTGACAGTGACATCAGCACCTTACGTTGTTCTTCATCGTCAAGACGAAAGAAAGCGCGCATCACTTCACTGCCCGTGAGCGAGCTCAGGTAGCCGTCAAGGGCATCGGTGTCATCTGCCTCGAGAATGCCGCGAATCCTGTCCCAGGTATTTGTGTCGATATCCATAGCTCAGATAACCTTATTTCGCTAAAAAAATTGATGGTCGTACGGAAACAGCCTCCGGTAACAGCGCAGGTGAAGCACGTTGTCCGACCGGTATTTCAAACTTCTCTCGTCAATTATCTCCCGACCTCGCCAAAAAATCTGCAACTTGCTCTGCATTCCTGACGTCCATCGCTGCCGGATAACCGGACTGTCAGGCGGTGACGGTGATATCGATGGTGAACTAAAGGAACCTGAAACAAATCCGGCAACACTTTATGATCGATGGCTAAACCAGACGGAACAACTCCATGATCAAATTTGGCACCCTCGGTACCGCCCGAATTACGCCCCGTGCACTTGTTTATCCTTGTATTGATGAACCGGGCGCGTTCATCAGTGTCGTTGGCGCGAGATCAAGGGTGAGGGCCGAGGCTTTCGCCCATCACCACGGTATCAATCACGTTGTGGATGACTATGCCAGCGTCATTGCGCACGAAAAAATCAATTCCGTGTATATTCCCCTGCCGATCACGGCCCATCACGAATGGACGATCAAGGCGCTTCGTGCAGGTAAGCATGTGTTGTGTGAGAAATCGTTCGCAGCCAATGCCAGGGAAGCCGAAGAAATGGCAGCAGTTGCCCGGGAAACGGGACAGGTGCTCATGGATGCCTTTCACTATCGATATCATCCAATCTTCCATCGCGCCAGGGAGATATATGAAAGTGGCTTGCTGGGTACTATCAGGGAAGTGTCTGCGCGCTTTCATGCGCCGGTTATCGATCCCGGCGACATCCGAATGCAGTATGAGACAGGGGGCGGTGTCACCATGGATATTGGATGCTACCCCATTTCCTGGGTGCGACACCTGACAGGTGATGAGCCAGTTGAAGTGACGGCAGTAGCCGAGGTGGGACCTCCGGACGTTGATGTCTTCCTGGCAACAGAAATGATTTTTCCCGGAGGGATCAAGGCGTCAACATCAGGTGACATGAGGCCGTCAGCAAAATTTGAAGCCAGCATTACGGTGAAGGCAGAAAATGGACAAATGCGCCTGGATAATCCACTGATCCCACAGAACTGGAATAGTCTGGAACTGACCGTTGGCGGTGATACAACCATTGAAACCTTTTCGCGACGATCCACCTACGGTTATCAGCTTGATGCATTTATAAACGCGGTTGAGAAGGGAGAATCATTGTTGACCGGGCCCGACGATGCGGTTAATCAGATGAAGCTGATTGATCGTTGTTATGAAGCTGCTGGCATGCGCTTGAGAGGGGAGTAAAACGCTACGACTCGCTGCGGTGAGCCATTCGCAGATCGCTGATTGTCAGCGCGTCTGCGCCCAGGGTTAATGCGTGTTGCACAGAAGCTGAATCCATGTCGCCGCCCCAGATGTTGACTTTTACGCCTCTGGCCTGTGCGTCTGCCACGTCTGCTGCGTCCACATCCTTGTCATAGGGCCCCCACCAATCACCCCCTGCGGCCGCAATAGCGGCAGCGATGTTGCCACCAAAGTCTCTCGGGTCAAAGCGGCTGTACAAATCGGCTGGGTTTGTATCAGGTCGATTTCGGTAGATTGATCGGGTGTATGCCTCGTTGATCGTCAGGAAGTCAGTACCAATTTCGGGGCACTGCGTTTTTGCGGCCAACAATAAGTCCCATTCGAATGCCAATAACACCGTATTGGCTACAAGGTTGTTGGTTTCGACAATTTCCAGAACCCGGCGCAATAACCTGTCAGGATCTGAACTGATATTTCGGTCAAACGGAGATGTCTTGAGTTCCAGCCACAATGTTGCCTCGCTCTGTGCACCCAGGTACGCGTCGGCAAATGATTCGAGTGTTGGTATTGGTTCCTGATCGGCCGGCTGATAGTCAGGATAAGATTTTGCTTCGCGCGATTCTGGCGCATAGCGGCCAACATCAAATTGCTGTAGTTCGGCGAGCGTCAGGTCACAAACTGCCGCACCGGTCTGGCCCAGCCAGCTACCGTTGCGCTCGCGGGTAACACGCGGATTGAGGCGATAGTCGTGCTGAACAATCACGTGACCGTCGCGGCTAAGGTGCACATCACATTCGATGCCATCCACGCCCAGCTCCAGGCAAGACTTGAAACCCATCAGGGTGTTTTGGGGAAAGAGTCCGGCGTAGCACTCACTGGCAACGAGTTGTGTTTTCATTTGAGCTCTCCTGTGATCGACGATTGCTGAACAAATGGGTCACTTTTTAAAAGCCTTAACTCAATCATCGATCGCGCAGATTTACTGGTAGCCGATCCAGGCCACGAAAAAACGGATTCGTTCCCCAGGCGGGTTCCTTGTCAGCAAGCGACATTTCAGGAAAGCGTTGAATCAAACTTTCGAACGCAATTTTTGCTTCTAATCTCGCCAGCGACGCGCCTAGACAAAGATGGATTCCGTAACCAAAGGAAACCTGCCTGATATTTTCCCGGAAGGGATCAAATTCTTCCGGCACCTCATTTGCTTCGGGGTCCCGGTTAGCCGCGGCGATACTAAGGATTATCCGGTCACCGCGCCTGAATTGGTGACCGTGGAACTCCATGTCCTGCTTCGCAAACCGTTCGGTTGACTGTACCGGTGGCTCGAAACGTAACATCTCCTCAATTGCATTTGGGATCGCGCCTGGATTTGCGCGTAATTTCTCGGCCAGCCCGGGTCGTTGAAGCAGTGAAACCAGTCCGTTGCCAATGAGCCGGGTCGTTGTTTCATGCCCGGCGATCAGCAATAACATACAGGTACTGTAGAGCTCATAAGACGAAAGCTTGTCGCCTCCTTCTTCGGCGAGAATAAGTTGCCCGATCAGGTCATCATCAGGATTGCCACGCTTTGACTCGATAATGCGCTGGAAATACTGGATGAGGGAGCGACTGGCCTGGTCGGCTGCTTTATGTATGGCAGGATCACTTGTTCCTGTCCTGTCAATGATGACCTCTGACCAGGTCTCAAATTGTTTATGGTCAGAATCAGGCAGCCCCATCATCTCGGCAATGACAATGACGGGTAGGGGTTTCGCCAGACAATCTATTACGTCGAATCCTGGCTCACGACCGACCTTGTCGAAACAGCCATCGACAATTACCTGAATTCTGGGTTCAAGGGATTGAATGAATTTGTAAAGGAAGCCACGAGAAACCAGTTTTCGAAGCCGCGTATGGTCGGGTGGGTCAAGGCTCAGCATAGAGGGGTTCTCGTATTTCCTGCACAAGGTCAAATCGTGTTACCCACCAGCCACGAAATGCCCGGGAGTAGAAAACAGGCTGCCTGGTGCGAAGTTCGTTTAGATGGGGATAAGGATTCCTGGCAAGCGCAGGGTCAAACAAATTCATGTTGATACCCGAGGACATCCTGTCCATACCAGCCATACCGGCAAAAAGCATCTCGGCAGTTTTCAGTTTGACTCTGGTCGCGAGCTTCATAGTATTCCTCCTCGGCCAACAGCATATATTTCAATGCTGAGCGTGGCTACTCCCATCGCGGGGAGTGCGATTCCGAGGGGGAAGTATTGATGCCACCAGTTTTTGAGATTATTGTTGGAATTCTTATCACATTCCTCATTGGTCTTTATCCTGGCGCGTGCGTGCCATTGAATAAGCTGCTGGTAATACTATGCGTGTAGATGAACAGCCTATTGTGGTCGAACAGACCTTTGATTGTTCAGTATCAGAATTATGGAATGCCCTGACTGATATCAATGAAATGTTGGAATGGTACTTTGACAACATTCCGGACTTCCGGGCAGTAGTGGGTTTTCATGTGGAGTTTGACGTGGACGCAGCTGGCCGCGTATTTCCCCACGTATGGGATGTCACGGAAGTAATCCAGGAAGAAAAACTGGTCTATGGCTGGCGCTTTGGTGGTTATAAAGGACACAGCGTCACGTCTTTTGAACTATCAGGCGATGATCAGGCGTCTAGTGTGCGATTAACCTGTACGACGCTGGAAGATTTTGACGATGACATTGAAGAATTCAAACGAGAGAGTGGTCTGGCTGGCTGGACCTATTTTTTAGAGCAACAGTTGAAAACCTATCTGGACAATAAATCCGGTTGATGCGGTGGACTCCCAAATCTGGTGCGGGATTCCTCATTCGGTGCGATGATAACGATCCTGATTGTGATTCAGAGTGAAAGTTCCCATGAAAGTACTCTTTTGGATTGTGGGTGTTGGCGTTGCCCTGCTACTGGCGGTTGCTTTGCTCGTTACCGTTAGCGCATCCATGTCCCTGGACGATAGCTACATGCATACCGAGGCCACAGAGCAGCTTCCATCGCTCGACGAGTTGTCTGATGGGATTGTTTTGATTAAGGCAGGTGAATATCACTTTCGTGCACGAGTCGCCGGGATGGATAAAGCGACTAGCGACGCGGCCACGGTGATTCTTTTACATGGCTTTCCGGTGACTTCTGCGATGTGGATTCCTTTGATTACGCCGCTAGAGGAGGCGGGTTTTCGTGTCGTTGCATTCGACCAGCGAGGTTATAGTCCCGGGGCGAGGCCAGGCGAGGTTGATGCCTATACGATCCAGAATCTCGTTGGTGATGTGTTTGCCGTCGCGGATGCCGTAGGGGCGCACCAGTTCCATCTTGTGGGTCACGACTGGGGTTCCGCCGTTGGATGGAGTGCCGTGATGGCTAATCCATCAAGAATTCTGACCTGGACAGGGCTGTCAATCGCCCATCCCGTTGCCTTTGGAGAAGCGCTTCAAACGGACCCGGATCAACAAGCTCGCAGTCGCTATTTTGCTTTGTTCACCGCACCCCGGCTCCCGGAAGCATTATTTAGTTTTAATAATCAATCGTTGTTGATGGCAATGTATGGAGACATGCGCGAGGATCAAAAAGCAGAATATCGTGCGGTGTTTTCTGAGCGAGGCGCGCTGACTTCTGCGTTGAATTGGTATCGCATGATGGCAGCGTCCCTATCCGGACCGAGAAATAATCCGGACATTAGCGTGCCAACACTCTTCATCTGGGGCAACAATGATGCATCCGCCGGACGTGTGGCAGTTGCGGGTCAGGTGAGGTTCATGAAGGGGCCTTATGAAGAAGTAGAACTTGATGGGGATCACTGGCTGGTGACATCGCATGCGGATGTGATCGTACCGAAACTGTTGGCACATCTGGGTTCACATCCATGATTGAGTCCGGCGTAATCGAACAGGTGACTGATGTCTACAGATAAACTGGATTTAGAGAAACGTAACCGCGCAAAAAACGCAGTGCTGGGTTCGTTGGTGGCTGATGCGGCGTCCATGGGGCTGCACTGGGTTTATAGTCAACGACGAATCGCTGAATTATGTCCTGCAACTCCTGAGTTTCATCAGCCAGATGAAGCTGACTACGAAGGCGGGGTTGGGTATTTTGCGCATGCTGTTAAGCGTGCCGGGGACCTGTCTCACTATGGTGAGCAGATGCTTGTGATGTTGCGATCGCTTGCCGAAAACGAAGGCAAATACAACAAGGCGCATTACACGGAAGCCTTTCGACGGCACTTTGGCTATGGCGGCGCGTACGCTGGCTACATCGATCGTCCAACGCGGCAAACACTGGATCGAATTTATCGCGATGAGAATGACGCGATCGAGTCCGTTAACGCCATACCCTACCGCGGCAATCCACGCGACAAGGCTGCTATGTTGACCAAAGTGCTGGCGGCGGTAAAACAGCATGAAGGACAGGCCCTTCGCGACCGGGTGCAATGGTATGCGTCGGCGATGCCTGAACCAGAATTATCACTTGGCTATGGATTGTTGTTGGTTGATGCCCTTTCGAGTACTGATGTATATCCCGGGGCGATAGATGAACAATTGCCTGCGGTGAGCAAGCTGCCGCCGCTGGTGGCGTGTCATGTTGATGATCCTCGGCTGACTGAGATCAGTGAATCAGCGATCAGGGTGACCAACAACGCACCTCGTGCGCTTGACTTTGGGCGAGTCTGTACAGAGTTGTTGAGAGCATCAATTGACGGTGCTTCGATGGAATCGGCGCTAAGTGGTGCGGTTGAAGCTGGCTCTGGCAGTACGCAGGAGGTATTGAATCGCGCCCGTGGTAGTGACGCTTCGCTTGCAGAAGTGAGTAAGGAATTTGGTTTGCACTGTGATCTTGGTGCAGGTGTTCCCAGCATCATCCATAACCTCAGGCATGCTTCAAATTATGTCGATGCAATAAGAGGCAATATCTATGCAGCGGGTGACAATTGCGGTCGTGCGATTGTTTTGGGTGGCGTTTGTGGGGCGCAATTTGGTTTTGATGGTAAAAATGGTATTCCCGGCGAATGGCTGGCTCGAGTCACCGGCTCGGCGGAAATAGAATCACTTCTGGATAATTTGCTCGCCTTCTGATTTTCCATGAGTCACACGCTGCAGTAGTCTTCACAGGCACGGATTCAGACGGGTCCGATGACCGTGCTTGTTTCTGGTACTAACAACATGGTCTTATCTGCGCTCGCATGAGCGAATTTTTACTCAGGAATAGATAATCACCAATAGGATTTTCATGAAATTATACGACCATCCAACCGCTCCTAATCCTCGAAGAGTCCATGTCTATCTGGCTGAAAAAGGCCTGGAGATTGAGCGGGTCAATGTTGACATGGCCAAGAGGGAACATAAATCCGATGCTTTTATGAAAAAAAACCCAAATGGACAGATTCCGGTGCTTGAACTGGACGACGGCAGTTTTATTTCTGAATCTGTTTCGATCTGCCGTTATCTGGAGGCATTACATCCAGAGCCGTCCATGTTTGGTCACGCGGCGGCAGACATCGGTCGAATTGATATGCACCTGCGCCGGATTGAGTTGTTGCTGGGACGCAATGTCAGCGTGTCCTGGGTTAACGGTCCCATTGTTGGCAAGATGGGGCGGTTTGTTCAGATTCCGGAAGCGAAGGCGCAAAGCGACGCTTTTGTTCACAATTTTTACCAGCGACTCGACAATGAGTTAGCAGAACGAAAAATGATTGCCGGTGACGACTATAGTATTGCCGACATTACGGCGATGGTGACCATTGATTTTGCTGAGCAGCTCGTTGATTTAGAACCTGATGTTGAACTGAAGCATCTGGCGCGATGGCGATCCGAGGTCGCTGCCAGACCGAGTGCCACCGCACCTTAAACCAATCCGTGAGTTAACCTGTCAGTTAAAGTGGAGTTCAGATGAGTGACCGTATCAATACCCGTATCGTCCTGAAGTCGCGCCCTCACGGGATGCCGCAGGATGATGATTTTGAAATTCAGCACATCCCCGCAGCAAATCCCGGCACGGCTGAGATGTTGCTAAAAACACGCTGGCTTTCTCTTGACCCTTATATGCGTGGCCGTATGAGTGATCGAGAATCCTATGCCAAACCGTTAGCACTTGGAGATGTGATCACTGCCGGTGTGGTTAGCGAAGTCGTTGAGTCGAACATCGACGATTATCCGGTCGGAACCATTGTGACCGGCATGTATGGATGGCAGTCGTACGCCATCGGCAAAGCCGATGACTATCGATTGTTCAAGGTTGATGCTGATCTGGCACCTATTTCTACCGCTGTAGGGGTCACCGGCATGCCGGGGCAGACGGCTTACTTTGGTTTGCTTCGTGTGGGCAAACCTGTTGCCGGTGAAACCGTCGTGGTGTCCGCGGCCTCTGGTGCCGTGGGTTCTGTGGTCGGTCAGATTGCCAAAATCCAGGGTTGCCGCGCGGTAGGTATCGCAGGCGGCAAGGCGAAGTGTGACTACGTGGTTGACGAACTGGGTTTTGACGTGTGTATCGACTACAAAGATCCTGATTTCCCGAATCTGTTAGCCAAGGCGTGTCCCGATGGCGTTGACGTTTACTTTGAGAACGTGGGCGGTGATGTGCTCGCCGCGGTGGCGCCGCTGCTGAACAAGGGTGCGCGGGTGCCAGTGTGTGGATTTATTTCTGCCTACAATGCGACGAGTACCGAGGAGATCAAAACACCTGATGTGGTGTTCGCTGAACTCGATAATCCACCCGAATCTCGATTTTTTGTTGTCACAGAATGGATTGACGAGTTTGAGGAGTCAGCGAGGGTTCTGGGCACCTGGATAAAAGAAGGTAAATTGAAGTACCGGGAGACAGTAGTGGACGGAATCGAAAATGCTCCTTCGGCTTTTCGCATGCTGTTTACTGGCGACAATTTTGGCAAGTTGATGATTAAGGTAAGCGACTGACGGCGAGGTGTGCAGGGTCCGTCAGGTCGACCTCGCAGCAACCCCCATGAGGCAAACCTGAAAGGCAAACCTGAAAGGCAAACCTCAAGGGCTATCAAAATCACTCGCGGAATGACGCTCCTTTAAACCGCTGGTGCTGGCACGGTTGACACGTCGCCCACGCTTCACAGCGGCACGATCATGGATCAATGATGCCCAGCGCACAACGTGGGTGTAGGAATCAACATCAAGGTATTCTCTTGATTCATAAAGACCTTTCAGGACAAGTTGTCCGTACCAGGGATAGGTTGCCATGTCAGCAATGGTGTAGTCATCGCCACCCAGGAACTGACGATGCTCAAGGTTTCTGTTCAAAACGTCGAGCTGCCGCTTGATTTCCATGGCGTAGCGATTGATCGGGTATTCCCACTTTTCCGGCGCGTAGGCATAGAAGTGCCCGAAGCCGCCACCCAGGTACGGCGCGCTGCCCATCAGCCACATCAGCCAGGACATGCATTCCGCACGTGCCGCTGCAGTGGTGGGTAGAAATTCGCCAAATTTCTCGGCGAGATAGATGAGGATGGCACCTGACTCAAATACCCGGGTTCCCGGTGTTGTGCTGACGTCCAGTAACGCCGGGATTTTTGAGTTCGGATTGATGTCCACAAACCCGCTTGAAAACTGATCACCTTCACCAATATTAATCAGCCATGCATCGTACTCAGCGCCACTATGGCCAAGCGCCAGCAGTTCCTCCAGCATGACGGTTACCTTCACGCCGTTAGGTGTGCCAAGTGAATAAAGCTGTAATGGGTGCTCACCTACAGGCAGGACCTTTTCATGAGTGGCCCCGGCGATCGGTCGGTTGATACTGGCGAACCGGCCGCCGCTTTCTTCGTCCCAGGTCCAGACCTTCTCAGGTGTATATACTTCAGTCATAACATTCTCTTCGAGTTGCGTAGCCGAAAGGCTACCTGAATAAGGTGGTGAATAGAAAGGGCTCGGGGCGACGGCGAAGTGATGACGACGAAATTGACTTATGTCCGAGGGTGCCCGGGTGTTGAAATCAAGGGTTCGGCGATCTTATCCCTTTAGCCATTTCCGGCCTTCGTATACTATTGAGTACCCATAAAAAAGGCCTCTGACTCTTCATGAATCCCACATTTGTCCACCTCAGAGTGCATTCCGAATACTCCCTGGTTGACGGTGTGGTGCGGGTTAAACCGCTGGTTGCCGCCACTGCGGCAGGATCCATGCCGGCGGTCGCTATTTCCGATACAGCGAATCTGTTTGCGTTGATAAAGTTCTACAACGCAGCGATGGACAAAGGCATCAAGCCGATTGTCGCCAGCGATGTCTGGATTGCGCCTGATCGGGAGAACGAGGACCCGACACCGCTGGTACTCATTGCACGCAACGAGACAGGCTATCGCCATTTGTCCGAATTATTATCCAGGGCTTACCTCGAGGGCCAGGTGCTTGGCAGGGCAACGCTGAAAAAATCCTGGATCACCGAGAAAGCGGAAGGGCTGATTGCACTCTCAGCAGGCAGGGAAGGGGATGTCGGCAAGGCGCTGCTCGCCGGGAACCAGGAACACGCCACTGCACTTACGCAACACTGGTTGCAGACCTTCGCCGGGAATTTCTACCTTGAATTGCATCGCACCGGTCGCGCCGGGGAGGAAGACTATATCTTCCATGCCGTGGAACTCGCGCTCAAGCTGGATTGCGCCGTGGTTGCCACCAATGATGTGCGTTTTCTCGAACAGGACGAGTTTGAAGCCCATGAAGTCAGGGTCTGCATTGCCGATGGGCGTACCCTGGACGATCCTCGTCGGGAGCGACGCTATTCCGAGCAGCAGTACCTCAAATCCGTGGCGGAAATGACCGCCCTCTTTCATGACCTGCCGGAAGCAATTGAAAACTCAGTGGAGATTGCCCGACGTTGCAACGTGCACATTGATCTCGGTAAGTACTACCTGCCGGAGTATCCGATCCCGGGAGATCAGCCAATCGAGGACTACCTCGCCGACGTTTCCAGGAAGGGACTGGAGGATCGACTGGCCATCAACTTCGATACCACCGGGCCAGATTTTGCAGAACGACGCAAGGCCTATGATGAGCGCCTCGCCTTTGAACTCAATGTAATCAACGGCATGGGATTTCCGGGTTACTTCCTGATTGTGATGGAGTTCATTCAATGGGCCAAGGATAAAGACATTCCGGTTGGACCAGGCCGTGGTTCCGGCCCGGCGTCCCTGGTTGCCTATGCACTAAAGATTACTGACATCGATCCGTTGAAATACGATCTCCTGTTCGAGCGCTTTCTGAATCCGGAGCGGGTCTCACTGCCTGATTTTGATATCGATTTCTGTATGGACGGGCGCGACCTGGTCATCCAGCAAGTGACAGAATTGTATGGGCGTGTTGCCGTTTGACATATCATTACTTTTGGCACCATGGCGGCAAAGGCCGTGGTTCGGGATGTCGCCAGGGTCCAGGGTAAACCCTATGGGCTGGCCGACAAGCTATCCAAACTGATCCCGTTTGAGCCGGGGATGACGCTCACCAAAGCACTCGAAGATGAGCCGATGCTCAAGGCGTTTATCGAGGAGGATGCTGATGCGCAAGAGATCATGGAAATGGCCTTCAAACTCGAAGGTCTTGCTCGAAACGTGGGCAAGCACGCAGGGGGCGTGGTCATCGCACCGACCCGGTTAACAGATTTTTCGCCGACCTATTGTGATGACACGGGTAGTGGAATGATGACTCAGTTTGACATGAACGATGTCGAACAGGTCGGACTGGTTAAATTTGATTTCCTGGGACTGCGCACCCTGACCATCATCGACAATGCAGTCAAGACTATCAATACACGAGCGTTGAGTACCGGCGGGGCAGCCGTGGATATCAACCAGATCAATCTGGAAGACCCCGCAATCTACGAAAACCTGAAGGAGGCGAAGACCACGGCGGTGTTTCAGCTTGAGTCCCGGGGTATGAAGGACCTGATGAAGAAAGTGAAGCCGGGACGCTTTGGTGACATTGTCGCGCTGGTCGCCATTTTCCGTCCAGGTCCGATCCAACTTGCTGACGACTTTATCAAGCGCAAGCAGGGGATCGAGGAAGTAGATTATCTGCACCCAAGCTTAAAGCATGTGCTCGAAGGTACTTATGGGGTGATGCTGTACCAGGAACAGGTAATGCAGATCGCCCAGGTGCTTGCCGGTTATTCTCTGGCGGATGCGGACCTGCTTCGGCGTGCGATGGGCAAGAAGAAGCCGGAAGAAATGGCCATGCAGCGTGAAGTATTTCTCAAAGGTGCCATCGCCAATGGCGTTGTCCAGAGCCAGGCGGACCACATATTTAATCTGATGGAAAAGTTCGCCGGCTATGGTTTTAACAAACCCCACTCGGTCTGTTACGCGCTTGTGGCTTATCAGACAGCCTGGCTGAAACACTATTATCCTGCAGATTTTATGGCTGCAGTGCTCTCGGCGGATATGCAGAATACGGATAAGGTGGTGATCAATGTTGAAGAGTGCCGGGACATGGGTATTGAACTGCGACCGCCTGACATTAATACCGGTGCCTTCAGATTTGTGCCGTCCGGTGCCAATACGATTATTTACGGTCTCGGCGCCATCAAGGGTCTGGGCGAAGGCCCGGTTGAGATGATCGTGAACGCCCGAAATTCTGGCGGCCAGTTCACAGAACTTTTTGATTTCTGTGAGGCGGTCGATGCGCGAAAAATTAACAGGAAGGCGATTGACGCGTTGATAGGCAGTGGCGCCCTTGATGCGCTGGTCCCAACACAGCAAGCAGATTCAGTCGATGATCCGATTGGTTACAGGCGCGCATTGCTCTATGCCAACCTGGAAGACGCTGTTCAGCTCGCTGAACAAAAAGCGAGGAATGCGGACAGTGGCTCAACAGATTTGTTTGGCGAGGTCAGCCTGGGTGGAGAAACGGGTGGTAACAGCTACAACCATCTTGATTCGTTGCGCTGCCTGACGCTTAAGGAACGGCTCGATTATGAACGCGAGACCCTGGGACTGTATCTGACCGGACATCCGATTGATGTCTACAGAAGCGAACTGCGCTTTCTCGCGAAGACGCGGATCGTTGATCTCCGGGCGATCAAGGAAGAGCAAACGATCGCGGGGCTGATTGTTGGTCTGCGCACCATGAAGAGTCGGAAGGGAGAGACGATCGCGTTTTTGACGCTGGATGATCGTAGCGGTCGTGTGGAAGTCTCGGTGTTTGCGGACTTGCTTGATAAACATCGCGAGAGGCTTCAGAAAGATTCTGTGATTGTGGTTACGGGCAGTGCTGCGAGCGACGATTTCACAGGTGGACTTCGCGTTCGTGCCACCGAAATATTTGATGTGGTGGACGCGCGACAGAATTGCCTAAGCAAATTGAAGCTAAATGTTTTCGCGAGCACTATTGATGAAGATTTCAGTGAAGAACTGGCCGCGATTCTCCTGCCATTTAAAGGCTTTGATGGTGATGGGTGTCTGGTTGCGCTTGAATACACTGGACCCGATGCCAGAGCGGAAGTACTGCTCGGTGATGCGTGGAGGGTTCGACCGGACGACGTACTGATCCAGAGCTTGCGAGATCGATATGGTTCTGACCAGGTTTATCTTGACTATTCCTGACGCACCACTAATTTTGTGTTGGTACGATGGGCTGCTCAAAATGAATCGTTTGGTGAGAAGTCCAAAAATCAGACGTATAGGTTTGGCGCCTTGAACACTCTGTTAGAAGAAAGCCAGGTTAACGAGCTTGCGTCTGAGAAGGTTTCCCGCCTGGTGGTTGCCTTAAGCGGGGGTGCCGATTCCGTTGCGCTCCTTGCGATGGTGCATGAACTGAACCAGGCCTCGATTAAAAAGCCCCTGATGGCTTTGCATATTAACCACGACATTGCCGATGAGGCAGGCGCCTGGCAGTGTTTTTGTGAGACCTGGTGTGCTGAGCTTGGCGTCCCGTTTAGCTGCATGACGGTGAAGGTTGACCGGAATGGCAGCCTTGAAGGCAATGCGCGTGCCGCACGTTATGCGGCGTTTGAACAAATTCTTCAGACCGGAGATTTATTGTTGCTGGCGCATCACGCTGATGATCAGGTTGAAACGATCTTGTTTAACTTATTTCGTGGCAGTGGCGCGTTTGGGGTCAGGGGTATGCCAGATCGACGCAGGATTGGGTCCGCCTGGCTCTACAGACCGCTGATTGCTGTGTCTGGGGACGCTCTCCGGGATTATTGCCTGAGCCATCAGTTGAAGTGGATTGAGGACGGCAGTAATCAAGACCTCCGATTCGACCGGAATTTCCTCCGCCATGATCTGTTGCCACGGATCCGGGAGCGCTTTGCTGCCGCTGACGCCGCGATCCTGCGTGCAGATAGCCGCGACCGGGAGTACCAACGGGTTATCGATGTCGGAACCCGGCGGGATCTCGCTGAGTCAACCAGGGACTCCATTGGTCTGAGCCTTACAGCCCTGCGTGAATTTGATCCATTCCGAATCGTGATGCTGCTGCGTTGCCTGGCTGAGGATTGTGGGGTGCCACTCCCGGGTACAAAACAACTAAAGCTTTGCGCTCGAATGATCGTGGATAAAGTCAAAAGCACGCGGCTGATCAGTTGGCAAGGTTATAGCTTCAGTCAGTATCGGGAAAGCCTGTTCCTGGTGAGAGACCTGCCAGACGCCTTCAATGTCACCATTCAAATTGATTCTGCCAAACTTGGCTCTGCCTTCGAAATCGGCGTTGGAGTCGGCAGGCTTGTGGGCTTCCCGATGAACTCAGCGCAGGGCATTGCGGCGGGGTCGGGCATCGATCTTAAGCTAGCCGGACAACTGAGTCTGCGCTTTCGCCGTGGTGGTGAAAAGCTCATGCTGTCCAAAACCCGCAGCCTTAAAAACCTGTTCCAGGAGAACGGCGTTCCGTCCTGGCTTCGGGATCACGTACCGCTGATATATCAAGGGGACCGACTTGTTGCCGTCCCTGCAATCCCTGCCTGGCATGTGTCTGCCCTGGTCAGTCCAGAGGTGCGAGCTGTGGGCCCCGGGGCCGGGATCGGATTCGGTTTTCATGTGCAGGACCGGGTCGATCATACGGCTGGTTGAGGGAATTCTTCTGGATTAGCGATTGAGCGGGTTCAGCTTAGATGTTACCCTAGAATCCCATCTTGGTCGTGCCCTTGCGACCGTGTGGTCGTTCAGATGGGAGCTAAATGTCTCGTTTAATTTTTGTTACCGGTGGTGTTGTTTCCTCTCTTGGGAAAGGCATAACCGCCGCGTCACTCGGTGCCATTCTCCAGGCCCGGGGACTGAAGGTGACCATGCAGAAACTTGATCCCTACATTAATGTGGATCCCGGGACCATGAGTCCACTGCAGCATGGAGAAGTTTTTGTCACCGCGGATGGTAGCGAGACGGACCTGGACCTGGGTCACTACGAACGTTTTGTGCGTACCCCGATGACCAGGACCAACAACTTTACTAGTGGTCGTATATACGCCGATGTCATCGCGAAAGAACGTCGTGGTGACTATCTGGGCGCGACCATTCAGGTCATTCCGCATATTACCGATGAGATAAAGCGGCGTATCGTTAAGGCAGCCGAGGGTTTCGATGTTTCCATCGTCGAGATTGGTGGAACCGTGGGCGACATCGAGTCGCAGCCGTTCCTGGAAGCAGCCCGGCAGCTTCGCTTCGAATTGGGTGGCCGGGGTGCGCTACTGATTCATCTGACGTTGGTGCCCTATATCGCGACGGCTGGCGAAACGAAGACAAAACCAACCCAGCACTCGGTTAAGGAACTGCGCTCAATCGGATTGCAGCCTGACATTCTGGTCGTTCGCTCTGATCACAAAATCCCTCGCAGTGCGCGAGACAAAATTGCGCTGTTCACCAATGTGGAACGCAGTGCGGTGGTGCCGTTGATCGACGCGGAAACGATTTACCAGATTCCGGCAATGCTCAATGAACAGGGTCTGGACGATATTGTGGTTGAGAAGCTCGGTCTCGAATGCCCGAAGGCGGACCTGTCGGACTGGGCGCGCGTGGTTGAGGCGCAACTCCATCCAAAGCATCGGGTGAAGCTGAAGATGGTCGGTAAGTATATGGACCTGCTCGACGCCTATAAATCCCTGAATGAGGCGTTGATACATGCAGGTGTGCATACCGATACTCGCGTTGACATTGAGTTTCTTGACTCAGTGGAAATTGAGGAGAAAGGTTGCGCAGTACTCGCGGGCGCGGATGCGATTCTGGTCCCCGGCGGTTTTGGCGAGCGTGGCTTCGAAGGCAAGATTGCGGCAGCGAAATATGCCCGTGAAAACAAGATCCCTTATCTCGGCATCTGCTATGGCCTGCACGCGGCGATCGTCGACTTTGCACGAAACGTTGTCGGTCTGGAAAATGCCAACAGTACTGAGGTTAATCCCAACACCCGTTACCCGCTAATTGGATTAATCACCGAATGGACGAAGGACGATGGTGAAAAAGAAATACGCGATGAAGATTCGGACCTGGGCGGTACTATGCGGATGGGCGAGCAGGAATGTACACTCGCCTGCGACTCAATCGCCTACAAGGTGTACGGCAAGGCTTCGATAAAAGAAAGACATCGTCATCGCTATGAAGTAAATCCAGAATATATTCCACTGCTTGAAGCCGCGGGGCTGCGTGTCGCCGGCCGTTCTGCGGATAACTCCCTGGTTGAGATCATTGAGATAAAAGATCACCCCTGGTTCGTTGCCAGCCAGTTCCATCCTGAGTTTACATCGACCCCACGAGACGGCCACCCCCTGTTCCGGAGTTTCATCGAAGCTGCGCTGATCAAGCACGGTAGCTGAGATTGGCGCCATTGGCGGGTAATCAACGGGCTAAAGGCACTATAATTGACACCTGAAAAAGGACTGGTAGCGGCAATGAATCTGTGTGGCCATGAAATAACGGACAACTCGGGATTCTTCCTGATCGCAGGTACCTGTGTGATTGAGTCAGAGCAACTGGCTTTGGACACTGCAGGAACCTTAAAGGAGATTTGTGCAGATCTTGGTATTGCCTTTATTTACAAATCCTCCTTCGACAAGGCGAATCGCTCGTCCCACGAAAGTTACCGCGGACCCGGCCTTGCCCAGGGTTTAAAGATACTGGAGAAAGTGAAAACCCAGATTGGTGTGCCGATTCTTACCGATGTTCACGAGGATACGCCACTGGATGAAGTGGCCGCGGTTGTATCCATTTTGCAGACTCCGGCGTTCCTGTGCCGGCAAACCGGATTTATCCAGAACGTGGCTGCCCAGGGTCTGCCTGTGAATATCAAAAAAGGTCAGTTTCTCGCGCCCTGGGACATGGAACATGTCATCGAGAAAGCGCGCGCAACCGGCAACGATGACATTATGGTGTGCGAACGCGGTGCGAGCTTCGGTTATAACAATCTGGTATCTGACATGCGTTCGCTCGCGGTGATGAGAAAATTCGGCTGCCCGGTTGTGTTTGATGCGACCCACAGCGTGCAACTCCCCGGAGGGCAGGGATCGACGTCCGGTGGGCAACGAGAAATGGTTCCGGTGCTTGCGCGCGCCGCTATTGGTGTGGGCGTGCACGGTCTTTTTATGGAAACGCATCCAAACCCGGATGAAGCCCTGAGCGATGGTCCAAATTCCTGGCCGCTGGCAGAAATGG
This sequence comes from Gammaproteobacteria bacterium, assembly GCA_021773555.1. Lineage (GTDB taxonomy): Bacteria > Pseudomonadota > Gammaproteobacteria > Pseudomonadales > Azotimanducaceae. The sequence continues at coordinate 33,403 of JAJFKA010000035.1, read as the reverse complement.
CAGACCTGCTATCTGTGCTGGTACGGATTGATCAGGTGGTTAAACAGAGCAATGTAACCCCGTAGTCATAAAAGGTAGAATAAATCGCCGGGTGCCGGCCGCCGGACCTCGGCAAATACTGGATCAGGTAGCGCAGGAGTTGGAGATATAGTGACGGAAATTACCGACATCAGGGCCAGGGAAATTATCGATTCCCGTGGTAATCCGACGGTCGAAGCGGAGGTTGAACTGGAGTCGGGCGCTGTTGGCTCAGCCTGCGTTCCTTCAGGTGCTTCAACCGGCTCACGTGAAGCACTCGAACTCAGGGACAAAGACCCGCTTCGTTACAAAGGCAAGGGCGTGCTGCTCGCCGTGGAAAATGTCAATACGCGGATTCGAGAGCGCCTGCTTGGCAGGGATGTCGAGGACCAGAAGGCGATAGACACGACGATGATCGACATGGACGGTACTGAAAACAAAGCGGTTCTCGGTGCTAACGCGATACTCTCCGTGTCACTCGCGGTCGCGGCAGCAGCAGCGCGGACCTGCAAGCGCGAGCTTTATGAACATCTTGCCGAGCTTGATGGTAGTGGTGGTCGCTACAGCATGCCGGTACCAATGATGAACATACTCAATGGTGGCGAGCATGCCGATAACAACGTGGATATTCAGGAATTTATGATTCAACCAGTTGGCGCACCGAATTTCTCGGAGGCGCTTCGCTGTGGTGCGGAGATTTTTCACACGCTAAAGGAAGTGCTCGCTGCACGGGGCCTTAGCACAGCTGTTGGCGATGAGGGCGGATTTGCACCAAATCTTGAAAGTAACGAAGCAGCACTCTCCCTGATTATGGAATCCATTGAGAAAGCGGGTTATGTGCCAGGCAAGGACGTATATCTTGCACTTGATTGTGCCGCGTCGGAATTTTATGTAGACGGAGAATATGTACTCGCCGGTGAGAATCGCCGTTTTGATTCGACGGGCTTTAGTGACTACCTCGGTGAACTTGTTAGCAAGTATCCGATACTTTCAATTGAGGATGGCCTCGATGAAAGTGACTGGGACGGGTGGAGCTATCTGACCAGTCTGCTTGGCGATCGTTGTCAGCTTGTGGGTGACGATCTTTTTGTCACAAACCCGGCGATTTTAAGAAAGGGAATTGAGCGTGAAGTGGCCAATTCTATTCTGATCAAGGTTAACCAGATCGGCACCTTGACAGAAACTTTTGAGGCCATGGCAGTTGCAAGGGCCGCGAACTATACCACCGTGATCTCCCACCGTTCCGGTGAAACAGAAGATACGACCATCGCTGATCTCGCCGTGGCCACCGGCGCGGGACAGATTAAAACCGGGTCCCTGTGTCGCTCCGACAGGGTTGCCAAGTACAATCGACTGTTGCGAATCGAAGATCATTCTTCTGCCCTCTACAAGGGGCTCGCCGAATTCAGGCGGCTCAGTTAATCAGGTAATCAGATGACCTATCAACGAATCATTCTGGCGACGTTCATCCTGCTGACCCTCGGTTTGCAGACTCGCCTCTGGATCGGTGAAGGTAGTTTTGCACATGTGAGTGGCCTGGCGATTGAAGTTAACAGGCAAGCGAGCGAGAACGCGCGTAAGGTACAACGTAATGCAATCCTGAAGGCCGAAATTCTGGATTTGCGTGACGGTCTCGATGCGATTGAGGAGCGAGCACGAAGCGAACTCGGCCTGGTCAAAGAAGGTGAAACCTTTTTTCTCGTACTTTAGTCGTGTGACTTCTGGTGGAATCACTAAATGAAGTTTGTGTTGTCATTCCAGCCGCTGGAGTTGGGGTGCGAATGGGAGCGAGCGAGCCCAAGCAATACCTTACCCTTAACGGAAAGACCATTCTTGAGCATACGATTGAAAAAATAAGGTGCCTGGATCCACGCGAGCTGGTCGTGGTGGTTTCCCGTTCGGACGAACATTACAAAAATCTGCCGGGCCTTGAGGACTGCACGATTGTGACGGGTGGGCTTGAGCGCGCTGATTCAGTGCGTAATGCAATTGCACACCTGGACATTGGAGACCAGGATTGGGTGATGGTGCATGACGCAGTTCGACCCTGTATACGTGCCGAGGACATACTGGCATTGTATTCAGCGATTTATAATCATCCGGTAGGAGGTTTGCTTGGATTACGGGTTTCGGACACGGTGAAAAGAACGCGGAATGGAGTCGTGGTTGCGACCGTGGATCGATCTGATTTATGGCTCGCACAAACACCGCAGATGTTTCGCTATGGCATTCTGCGCAGAGCCCTGGATCAACAAGGTGTTCACACTGACGAGGCTTCGGCCGTTGAGGCCATCGGACTGGCCCCGCTCATGGTGAGCGGCCATGCTGACAACATTAAGATCACCACTGAAACAGATCTGCTTCTGGCGGGACAGATTCTGGATCTCGACGGGGTAAAAACCGCTTGAATCACCTAAGGATCGGACAGGGGTATGATATTCACAGGTTCGCGGATGTGCGCGGCCAGTTCGCTATCAAATTGGGTGGCATCGAGATTTCCCACGATCGTGAGCTCAAAGCACATTCCGATGGCGATGTCGTGATTCATGCATTGTGTGATGCCTTACTCGGTGCGCTCGGGCTTGGTGATATCGGCCAGCTGTTTCCGGACAGTGATCCGGCGTTTGCCAACATTGACAGTCGCGAGCTCTTGCGCACGGTTTATAGCAAGGTGCTTGGTCAGGGTTTTCGATTGGGCAATGCCGATGTAACGATTCTTGCTGAAGCACCGAGGGTCGCGGCGCATAGCATGCGAATGCGAGAGGTCCTGGCAATGGATATGCATGTTCTGCCAACTCAGGTCAGCATTAAAGCAACGACACTTGAGGGACTGGGCGAGCTGGGCCAGGGTGAAGGTATAGCGGCGCAGGCAATTGTTTTACTCGAGGCAGATTCGTGAGCTTTAGCCTGAATTTCACCCACGCCTATGGGGTGCCTGCTGGCGCCGGTGGCATCCGGCATCGACTTGAGGACTTCAGGGTGATTGAGGTTTCCGAAGCAGTGCCGCAAGGCAGTGGCGAGCATGTTTATCTTAGCGTTCGCAAATCCGGGGCGAACACTGCCTGGGTGGCTGCAAAGATTGCTGAGTTCGCCGGGATCGCGGAAAACGATGTAGGATTTGCCGGGCGTAAGGACCGGCACGCGATCACCGATCAATGGTTCAGCTGTTATCTGCCGGACACGAAGGACGGTGCCAACAATCTGGACTGGTCAGCTTTCGAGGCTGAAGGTGTTGAAGTGCTTGAGGTGAAACGTCATGGGCGAAAATTACGTAAAGGGGACCTCAAGGGAAACAGATTTGAGTTAACGATACGCAATTTACAGAACCGCCCGGATATCGAAGCGCGGTTGATCCGGGTTCGGGATTCAGGTGTTCCGAATTACTTCGGTGAACAGCGTTTTGGTCGTGACCTTGGTAACCTGGAACATGCACACCAGATTCTAACGAGCCAGAATTCCGGTAAACGTAATCGCGACATCTACCTCTCTGCCGCACGCTCGTACATGTTTAATCACTTTCTATCGAACCGGATCAGCACAGGTGGCTGGGACGACATATCCGGTATGGAAGAAGGCCCGCTTTACGGCATGTCCAGAGATCCAAGACCGGGTGAGAAACAAATGCCACTGGAATGCACCGGCTGGTGCGATGGTTTGCAGTCGCTGCGCGTAAAATCTGGCAGTCGTAACCTGAAGCTGAAACCAAAAGAGTTGCAGTTCCGATTCTCCAGTGATGATGAAGGCGAAAAACTGCAACTGACTTTTTTCCTGACCAGCGGTGCGTTTGCAACCAGCCTGCTGCGCGAAGTCCTCACCCTAACGGGTCCGAAGGCATGAGTGAAGAAATGAACCTCAAGGGTATCGGCATGACGTCACAGCGGACACGTGACCGATTGGTGCAGCGGTTGCGCGACCAGGGCATTGTGGACGAGCGCATTCTTGACATCATTATGTCGACGCCTCGCCATGCGTTCATCGATGAAGCACTGGCGCATCGTGCCTATGAAGATACTGCCCTGCCAATCGGTTTCAACCAAACCATTTCACAGCCGTATATCGTCGCACGCATGACCGAGGTATTGCTTGCCGCCGGACCACTCAGACGCGTACTGGAAGTGGGCACCGGATCGGGTTACCAGACCGCGATCCTGGCGCCGCTGGTGGAAAAAATTTATACCGTGGAGCGAATTGCCGGGCTGCTGGAGCGCGCCAATACCCGGTTTAAGCTGCTTGGATTGCGCAATGTCCAGAGCAGGCATGCTGATGGAACCATGGGTTGGCCTGATCGTGGCCCGTTCGATGGCATACTGGTGACTGCGTCCCCGCGAGTCGTTCCTGATGAGTTGCTGACCCAACTCGCCCCCGGAGGTCGTATGGTTGTTCCGGTTGGCCAGTCAAATCATCAGGAACTCCGGCTGATCTGCAAGTCAGAAGAGGGAATCACATCGGAAGTACTGGAACTGGTGCGTTTCGTACCATTGCTCGGCGGAAAATCTTGAAAACACTGCGGGAGATTGTCCGGGTTGGCGTCATTGGCTTGTTGATGGGTGCCGCAGAGATTGTACCGGGCGTATCCGGCGGGACGATTGCATTTATTTCCGGAATATATGAACGACTGATCAATGCGATCCGACAGTTCACACCTTACGTGCTGGTTGAGCTGAGAAATGTGGGGATTAAAGCCGTATGGCGTAAGACTGATGCCAGCTTTCTGCTGGTCCTGTTCTCAGGCATGTTGATCTCAATTCTGATCTTTGCCAGTGGCGTCGGCTATTTGCTGCAACATGAGGCCATTGCCCTGTGGTCGTTTTTTTCTGGCCTGGTGCTTGCTTCGTCGCTGATCGTATCCCGACAGATATCGAGCTTTGGTTTCGATATTGCACTGGCAACGGCCATCGGTCTTGTCATCGGGATCGTTATTACCCAACTCGTGCCTGTTAATCTGAGCCCGACTCCATTGATGTTATTTGTGGGTGGTTCAGTTGCCATCTGTGCCTGGATATTGCCGGGATTGTCTGGCAGCTTTGTGCTGTTGATTCTGGGTTTGTATGCCTTCGTGATTAACGCGATCAAGACGTTTGCTTTAGCCGACCTGGCATTTCTCGCGGCGGGGTGTGCCGTTGGTATCGTCTGTTTCTCACAGGTGCTGGCGCGTTTGTTCAGGCATTACAGAAACGAAACCCTGGCGATGCTTACCGGATTCATGCTTGGGTCTTTGGCAAAATTGTGGCCGTGGAAAAATACCATCAGCTATCAGCTGGGCGAGGATGGTAGCCAGATACCATTGGTCCAGGAACCGATTCTGCCGGATGCGTATCACCAGTTGACCGGGCAGGAGCCTGACATATTGCTCGCGCTCGCGTGTGCGCTTGGCGGCGCCATACTGGTGCTAGCGATGGATTGGTATACCCGTCCCGGCCACGCTGCGGTTCGCTGAGCATGTGGATTCCGGTTCGAGCGCGCCTGGTTCTGATGCTCGGCATCCTTTTGACCGGCTGCCAGAATCCTGGCTCGCCGGTCAGCAATGTAGGTGAGCGCGGCAAATACCATATTGTACGTACTGGCGAGACACTGTATTCCATCGCCTTTCGATACGGCAAAGACTATCGCAGTCTTGCATCGGCCAATGGTATATCCGCACCGTTCACTATCTATGCGGGTCAGAAAATAGCGTTACGTGGCAAGCTATCCGGCAGGAACAACCGGGCTTCTGCGGTAAAAGTCATTAAGCGCAAGCAGCCGGTGATTAAACCCGAGCCAGTCACGCATTCCGGGTCCGTTACCTGGCAATGGCCAGTCAGTGGTGAGATTCTTCAGTCATTTTCCCTGAAGGGTAAGGTAAACAAGGGCATCGATATTGCCGGCAAGGCAGGCACAAACGTTCTGGCGGCGGCACCGGGGGTCGTGGTTTATGCCGGAGGCAATCTGCGTGGCTATGGCAAACTGGTGATCGTCAAGCATGACCAACACTACCTGAGTGCCTACGGAAACAACCGGTCCATACGGGTTAAGGAAGGGGACACAATAAAGGCCGGACAAAAGCTGGCCGAGGTTGGCGTGACCTCGACCAACATTGAGCTATTACACTTCGAGATTCGCAGGGATGGAAAGCCGGTCGACCCTCTGGGGTACCTGCCAGCGTCACAGTGACGTGAGTGTCAGCGTTCCAGGTGGTCGAGTTTGTTCTTGACCTCAGCCCAGTCCTCAGCGTCTGCCAAAGGATCTTTCTTCTCGGTTATGTTCGGCCAGACCTCACAAAGTTCAGCGTTCAGCTCAAGGAATACCTGCTCAGCCTCGGGGAGTTCATCCTCGGAGAAGATAGCATCGACTGGGCACTCGGGTTCACACAGTGCGCAGTCGATGCATTCATCCGGATGGATCACGAGAAAGTTAGGACCTTCATAGAAGCAATCCACGGGACAAACTTCAACACAATCTGTGTGTTTGCATTTGATGCAAGAGTCACTGACTACAAACGTCATACTGCCGGATCCTTTTTACTGTTTAATGCGGGTGTTGAGGTGGAGAAAGAACGCATTCTATCAGCTTTTTAAGGCTTAACAACATTGGCTTTCAGGCTGTAAAGCAAGCTGAGCGCTTCCCGGGGGGTCAGGTCATCGAGGTTGAGATTGCTGATTTCCTCGCGCAGCTTATCAGGCTCCTCCTGGGGCGGGACGAACAGGTCTGACTGCTGCGGCGCGCGCCTTATCTCGTTTTCTTCAAGCTCCAGTAATTTTTGCTGTGCCTGTGCGATGACTGAAGCCGGAACTCCTGCCAGCTTTGCGACCTGCAGGCCGTAACTCTGGCTGGCGGGGCCATCGTTAACTGAGTACATAAAGATAATGCGATCTTCATGTTCCCGTGCTGTCATATGGACATTCAATGTGGCGGGCAATACCTCAGGCAGTGCTGTTAATTCGAAATAATGAGTTGCGAAAAGTGTTAAAGCACGCAGGTGCAGGGCAATGTGTTCCGCCACCGCCCAGGCCAGCGACAACCCGTCAAACGTGGAAGTTCCCCGGCCGATTTCGTCGAGCAGCACCAGCGAGTGTTCGGTAGCATTGTTCAGGATCATCGCGGTCTCGGTCATTTCCACCATGAAGGTCGAGCGACCACTGGCGAGGTCATCAGAACTGCCGATGCGGGTAAAGATCCTGTCAAGCTCGCCAATCCGCGCGGTTCGTGCGGGAACAAAACTGCCGATGTGGGCGAGCAAGGCGATGATTGCTGTCTGGCGCATATAGGTCGATTTACCGCCCATATTCGGGCCGGTAATAATGAGCAGACGCCGTTCCTGGTTCAGGGTGAGATCGTTGGCCACAAATGGATCACTTAACATGCTCTCAACGACGAGGTGGCGACCTTCAGTGATCTCGATCTCAGCGTCTTCTGTTAACAGTGGCCTGGTCAACGACAGGCTGACGGCACGCTCGGCGAGGTTAGCGAAGGTGTCGAGTTCTGCCAGCGCGGCGGCGGTTCGCTGCAACGGCGCCAGGTGAACGAGCAGTTCATCCAACAGCTCGTCATAGAGCGCCTTCTCGCGTGCAAGCGCCCGACTTTTGCTGCTCAGTGCCTTGTCCTCAAACTCTTTGAGTTCCGGGGTAATAAATCGTTCTGCGTTTTTCAACGTCTGCCTTCGCACATAGTGCGCTGGTGCCCGGTCTGACTGCGCCCGACTGATCTCGATGTAGTATCCGTGGACGCGGTTGTAACCGACTTTAAGCGTACCTAAACCTGTCGACTCGCGTTCCTCACGTTCAAGGGCCAGAAGGTATCCTGCTGCGTTTTCGCTGATTCCGCGCAGTTCATCCAGATCGCTGTCGTAGCCGGGACTGATGACCCCCCCGTCGCGAATCACCACGGGTGGATTGTCGATAATGGCAGCGGTCAGGCGAGCACAGAGATCCGGGAACGGTGCGCAGCCCTGCTTAAGCTCGGTCAACCGGGTTGTCTCAAATTGTGAAAGGGTCTGGCCGAGATCTGGCAGCAGGGTGAGTGCATCCCGAAGCCGCGCCAGATCTCTTGGTCGGGCAGACTTTAGTGCGATCCTGCCAAGGATCCGTTCGATATCGCCAATTTTTTTTAAGTCGACCTGCAACGCTTCGTAGTGATAACTCTCTGCCAGCAGGGCGACGCAATCTAATCGTGAATTAAGTACCTGGCGGCTGCGGACAGGTCTGTTGATCCAGCGTTTCAGCATCCGCCCGCCCATGCTTGTGGAGGTTCTGTTGAGCAGTTGAAACAGCGTATTTTCAGTTCCGCCACTGATGTTAGTGTCCAGTTCCAGGTTGCGTCTGGATGCCGCATCGATGATGACCGATTCGTCGCGGCTAATCGTATGCAGCGCGAGGATATGGGGTAGCTCGGAAAGCTGGGTTTCCTTTACGTAGTCAAGGAGGCATCCTGCCGCACAAATTGCCGCGTGCTGTTCAGCGCAACCGAAACCGGTCAGGTCCCTGGTTCGGAACTGCCTCGTCAGCGCTGTCACTGCTTCATCGTAGTCAAATAACCAGCGCGCTCTTTTACGAACACCGGGTCGATTGCTGATAGCGGCGGGTAATCCATGGTCATCCGCGATCAGCAGTTCCGCTGGTGCGAGACGATGGATCTCGGTGATCAGTGAATCCTCGTCACTGACTTCAAGTACTTCGAAGCGACCGCTACCGAGATCCAGTGATGCAAGCCCACAGGTTTCCCCCTGTTGGAAGATCGCGCCAATCAGGTTATCCCGGCCGGCATCCAGTAATGACTCATCGGTGAGCGTACCCGGCGTGACGATACGCACCACTTTACGTTCAACGGGTCCTTTGGCCAGCGCCGGGTCACCAATCTGTTCGCAGATTGCGACAGATACGCCCGACTTTACCAGCCGGGCCAAATAGGTATCCACAGCATGAAACGGCACCCCGCACATGGGGATGGGCTCACCTGCTGCTGCGCCTCTGGCGGTAAGGGTGACGTCCATCAATTCAGCCGCACGCCTGGCGTCGTCAAAGAACAGCTCATAAAAGTCGCCCATACGATAGAACAGCAACTCGTGGGGATGCTTCGCCTTGATACCGAGGTATTGCTGCATCATCGGTGTGTGCTGGGTGGCAGGTTTTTCTTTCAATACACTTCTAATATATTTGCTTTAAATTCAAATAGTTACACGGATGAACAGCGTGACCAGGAACCGCCAGGATTCATGTTTTATTTACGGGACTGTATGGATCTCGAAACACCATACTAAGCGCTATCAACGTTGAATGTGAAGTAAAGTCAGTGCCTTACTGTGAGGTTTCGGAAACCTATCCGTCGCGGGTTGCTGCAGTTGTAAGAGCTGCTATGCTTTTGATCCGGCTTCAATCGGCAGGTCAGATTGCTCAAAATTTTTCATGTACCCGGTACTCGTTCATTGCGACCCGTCTGGTTGTGTTTTGAGCTCGACCTGGCTGTTGAGATTGAGCTCATCGACTTCTCTCAGTCCTATCGTGATTCAGCCGAGTGGCGATTGATCAGTCCTGCAGGGAAAGTACCGGTGATGACTGATGGCGACCTGACCATGTTTGAATCTGGCGCGATGATCGATTACATCCTGGAGCGTTATGGCGAGGGTCGTTTGCAGCCGCCGCCCGGAACAAGTCAAAGTGCGCTCCACCATCAGTGGTGCTGGTTTAGCGAGGCAACACTGGTGCGTCCCCTGGGTTTGAACCGGCTCCTGCGTGGCGAACAGGAATCAATGTCTGAGGTTGCCGTGCTAAAAACCCGGGATTGCCTGGCGGTGGTGGAGCAAGCCGTGTCAGATCGTGAATACCTGCTTGACGCCGGATTTGGTGCGGCAGATATCATGATGGGCTACTCACTGGTGCTCATTGAGCAGTTCGGATTACTCGACGATTATCCGAATCTACGGGTCTATCTTGCCCGCCTCCGGAATCGCGAGGCGTACCGTCGCGCGACACAGGTTTGAACGCGTCCGCACAAACTCGTTAGTCCTGGGACCGGTTGACGTGATTGCGCAGCGTCCCTGCACATGCCAGTGAAACCACCAGGCCAATGGGAAACACTTCAACGAACGTCATTGGCAGGCGGATCAGCGGATTGGTGTATTGCGTGCGAAGACGTTCACCTTCTGCCGTGGCAGCCACGAGATCTGATTCACCAGCGGCGTTCAGGCGCATGGCCTCTACAGCAGACTCCACATAAAGATCGATGAACTGATAGTCGGTCAGCGCGAGGTACAACTCCCACAAAGCCACATACACGAATCCTGCGGTTACAGAAATTCCGAGTCCGACCTGGAGCGCTTTGGAAAATGTAATGACGCCACCCAGGTGCTGGTCCCGGTGTTGCCGGACGGCGACAAAAATACTGCTGAAAGCGATAAACATGACAAGAAAGCCCAGCCACACCTGGCCCTGACCTAATTCCAGATTAAGCGTGTTGGTAGTAATGATGATGACACCGGCCAGTGTTCCGTAAATCAGGATGATTCGTCGCATTGTTATAATTGCTCCTGTGGTTTTTCCCAGCGCCTAGCCTGGCTATTCTGGAGAAAAGGTCATCCACCAAAAGGTTGATTTGTGTGTTTTCAATCTTCTGGTTGACACTAGGAGATGATTTTCAAGTGTTTCGCTTTTTGAATGGCCTGGGTACGCCGAAGCACATCAAGCTTCTGGTAAAGGTGGACCAGGTGAGTTTTGACGGTGCTCGGCGCGACGAACAATTGGTCGGCAATTTGCTGATTGGTGTCCCCTTCTGCCAGCAGTTCCAGGACCTGGATTTCACGATTGGTAAGTCCCAGGGTTTCGATGGCTCGCTCATTTTTCTGGAATTCGGTTGTCTGCGGTCGTCCCAGGTGAGTGCCAATCCAGATGCCAGCTCCAGTGAACAGGATGGCAACCAGCACGATATAAAGTTCAGTGGAAAATAGTCTGACGGCATATTGATATTCGAGCCACTGGAGCGCGAAAACAGCGATTGCGGTTGCGCTGCCGTAGAGCAACGTCGATTTTCCGTGGAACAACATTTTCATCGGTCGCGAACCGGAAGCGGGTATCACCACAATATAGCGATAATTTCGAGCCAAGCAAATGGGGTCGGAGTAAAGTGCCGGAGTAAATAGTGGCTGGCCTTGATTCTTTACCCCCCTCCCCAAAGACCGTGCTGTTGTGCTAGCCCTGCCGCTGGTTGATCCGGCGATTAGGTAACTTTGTCTTTTAGTTGATATATGGCTATCACTGGTAATGTGAAGGCAGTCCAACTCCCGGCACCGTGAATACCCTGTCAGATGGATTGTCGTGAATAATTTTTCGGTCGTGACTGTCAGACGCAGTGATGAGAAGTGTTCTCCCTGCCGCTCGAAGTTTGGCTCGGCTTGAACTGGTTCAAGAGCTATTCGAGTCGGAGTTAAGCTCCGGAGTAAATAGTCGCCAGCCTTGATTCTTTACTCCGACCCCGTATTGTTGTGTTATTCCGAGACAGGTACCCGGAGAGGTCTGCTGATGATATCCGTATGTGTGGCATTTAAAGCTCACCAGGGATGGATCAACGCCGTGGCGATTGACGCGGACAAACAAAACCCGCTGCCGCTTAATGTCCGGCGGCTTGAACTGAGTGTAGGTGCCGATCGCGAACTCAGTGAACCGTACCACGTCGCTGGTGGATGGCAGGGCCTCGAACGTATTCCACGCCCCGGTAATCCTGAGAGTGTTGTGCGCCGAGGACGCCGTAAACAGGCAGCACGGGCGAGGATCGAACTGGCCAGCTACCGGGAAGAATTAAAGCAAATTGGATTGGCATGGATTCGGGCGGTGGTGCTGACGGGTCGGGGAAGGCACGGGGCTGATCTCGAACATATTCTGGCGTCCCATACCCAGATTCATGTAGCCGAGGGAGAGGCGATTCGGGACGCCTGCAGAGCGGCGCTGACTGCATTGAATATTGACCAGGTAGATCATGATGAGAAAAGCGTGCTACCCGAAGCCAGCACACGGTTGCGACTGACTGGGTCTGCCTGTGATGATTATTTGAAGACGCTAAAACCCCCCGGGGCGTCCAACTGGACGAAGGAAGAACGGACTATAGCGCTAGCCGCCTGGCTGAATATTGGGGTCGGAGTAAAGTGCCGGAGTAAGTAGTGGCCAGCCTTGATTCTTTACTCCGGCACTTTACTCCGACCCCGGATTGCGAGCCCGAGCAATAGCAGCAGCAAGGTTGGTGGGGCAGGGACACTCACGGGTACTTCAAAGAATCCGTCAAAGCCGTTCTCACCATTCCCGAGGACAATGCCGGTAATTTCGAACGGCGAGCCAATGGAGCCAGTGATGCCGAAAGTCGCGGTGGCGCCCACGAGCGGATCGACATAAAGTTCAAGCCCAAATTGCGGCATGTGGAACTCTTCGAAACAGACAGGCGGGATTTCTTCACCGGTTTCCCCGTCCGTATAGCCTTCAAAAGCGATAGCACAAGGCTCGTTGGGATAGACGAGATAGCTGAAGTCGATTGCCGCCACACCGGTGTTTACCACTTCACCCAATTCAGGCACACCTGATATGGTTCGAGTCGCAGAAACGAAAATTGATTCGTTGCAAACCCCAGTGGCGTCAGCCGCAAGTTCTGTCAACTCCAGCCCGAACGTTGCGACGATGTCATTTTCCAGCGCCCCGAGCCCAAGCGTGGAACTGTTATTCCCCGTAATGGAACCAATGAAACCACAATCGAATTCAGAGCTTATGATGGGTTCGGCGGCAGCAAACGAGTATTCGACCGTGACCAGAGGATTCGCAAGTGCGTCAGAAAATGCTGTCAATGCATCGGCACCCGAGGTAAACAGCGACGTCGCTGCGCTCGACAACGAGATCGCAGCGGCAGAACCACCAAGCAATACGCTCGGGATATCACGTAAATTGTCGGCGGCGTGCAGCAGATTCAAGCCTGCTGCATTCACCGCGGCGCTGTCGGCACCCAGGCTAGGTGCTTCCGCAATCAGTTGCGCACCCGCGGCGCTGGCACGGACGATGACGGCCTGCAGGTCAGCGAGTAGGGTTGTCAGGTCTGCATTCAAATCGACTGCGCTCGCCAGCGTACTTCCAAACTCACCAACCGCAGCGACAATTGCCGCCTGCGCGACAAGAGCATCGGAACGAACGTCGGCATAAAGTGCCACACCGTTGGAGAGATCCGCGGTAGGGGTGAGCGCGAGTCCTGCGACCGCGCCGAGATTGCCGGAGGCGATATCCAATTCCAGTATCGCGACTTCCGCAGCGGCCAGATCGCCGTCATTGATATTTGCGGTAGCACCGTTGACAACACTTAACGCAGCAGTTGGCGCGACCGCGAACACAGCATCCAATTGATGTAGCGCCAGGTCCAGCACAAGCACCTTCGCGTGCAACGCGTTAATCAGGTTGGCGCTGTTGTTAATGGCGGGTTCGGCCACCGTACGCGCACCAGCGGCAAGCGACCACTGGCTTTGCATGGTCGCGATGTTAACTTCAGCGATTGTCGTGTCGGGCCGACCAAAGGTTTCAAAAAAAGACAGGTCCAGTGGGACCGCGTTGGCTGTCATTGATGAAAAAAAAGTTAGCGTCGTGAACGCCAGTGAGACGGATAGTCTCGTGGCATGTTTGTCTTTCTGCATCAGCACACCCTCTGAATGAGTATGGGCGGACCCAGTTTTTCCGTCGGGCAGTGGTCGTTGTCCGGTTTCCCAGGAGCGCAGAAGAACACTCAGCACGATTCGTGCCACGAATCGAATTATGCTTATTTTTCAGTGCTTTCTGGCTATCTGCAGGGAGCGCGGTCGGATTGTCCTGGGAAAACTGTCAATAATCTCGACGATTTAGTGTGCTATTTCCGTCGATGTCGAGATTGGTGGTGCTGGGCGAGAGGTGTTTTCGCGCTTTGGAATAGCCTGAAATAGACCTGTCTATGCGAGTGAGGCGCACCAGGCGAAAAAACCAATAACGAGTAAACAGGGCGTGGCAAATCCCGCAAGATAGACGCCCGGCATTCCTATCCTGGACATTTGGACAGCGGCTGATCCTACGTATGAAAAATTGCTCACCTCCGCCGAAAACCGATACCCCAAACGTGGTACCGAGACCACCAATTCGTGATTGTCATCTTTTAGTGCCAGTCGGATCTGACGTATTAGCTGGTGCACACCGGCTTGCCAATCCACTACGATATCGCCCCATAATTCTTGTCGTAGTTCGTCTAAAGTAACCATCTGTCCGGCGCGGCCCACAAGGAGTTGCAAACAACGGGTTGCCCTTGGTCGTAGCGGCACCATGTGACTTTTGTGGTGAAGCTCTCCGGTGTCTAAATTGAGCTCATAGCCGTTAAATCGAACAAGATTCTGAGTTGTGTCTTTCAGGAATTTGAGTGTTTGCATCGACGTTCTCCGGCAAAATCAGTAAAAAATAAGGCTTATTCAGAGAAATTTAAGTTAAGTTTCGTAGCGCTGGCTGTAACATTTCATTGCTTTAAACATTGAGAACAAATGATGGCTTTCGCGCTTCGAGGCCGCGCCAATCATATCACGAGCAAATCGAAATGGTGAGATTGCTATTCCTTGCGGGTGCGACAGGGGTTGTTGTCTGGAGAGCGGTTGCTCTGTGGCAAGCCGAGGACTTTTGGTTTGCGCTTGTTTTAGGTTTTGTCGGAATTGCTTTTCTAGTGGCGGCAGTTGATACCTTTGTTCGGCCCAGAATTGCACAAAGTGTTTTAATAGCTGCTTACCTGATGTGCCAGTCCTTGCATTGGGGTGGGCCAATACACTTTGAATCCCAAAATCTCACCTATGTTCCCTACCTGCTTGTTTCCGGTACGTTTGCCCAGGCATTTTTGTTGCATACGGCTCTTTCTATGACGCGCGCGAAAACACAAAGCTGGCAACTTATGGCTGTTTACTTACCGGTTTCGTGTTTTGTGCTGTACGCAGTTGCCACGCTATTGTCGCTCAGTGCACTTCAGTCATTTTGGGTCGGACACACCGTATTGGACAATCTCTATGGCGTGGTGGCGCTGATAATATTACTGACGAAAGCCGGTGCACCCAGATGGCTCGGTTGTGCGCTTTTGTCCATCTGGATAACGCCCATACTGGCGGAGCTTGTGAATACATTTATCCTTACGGTTAATATTGCCAGTCGGGGTGTCGAACCTGTAAACGTAATTTACACACTAATTCCCATAGCGTTTTATTACCTGCAAACAGAGTCATTCAATTCCCGCAGGCAGACGATAACGAGGTGAAGGCACTATTTGCCATGCTTACCTTGTTTGCAGTGGGGCCGCCCACCATTGCCAGGTGTGATCCATGGAATGTGGACATTAAATATAGTGCCAGGGAGCTGCACAGCGATATTGCGGTGCTCAAAAAAATATATGAAGAAGTGCATCCGGGATTATATCGCTATCGACCTGCAGCTGAAATAGAACAACTGTTCGACAACGCTGGTTCGTCTGTGCAGCCCAATATGACAGAACGTGAATTTTTGCGCGTACTGTCGCCGGTCGTAACGGGCGTTCAGTGTGTGCACACGGTATTGCTGGGTTCAAATAAATTGGTTGCCTTCGAGAATAGCGAGGCGCGCCTGTTTCCGCTGAGGGTAAAGGTGTTAAACGAGCGTCTTTGGGTGCGCGATTCCTGTCAGGCACCGGGTACCCTGACAGGGGCCGAGATACTCTCTATAAATGGCGACAGTGCTATATCACTTATTCGAAAACTTGTAGTTCACGGCTCGGCAGATGGAGAAAACCGCAGCCATAAGTATCGCACCCTCGAGCGAAATTTCGCATCACGCTACTGGCGATATTTGGGAAATACGGATGCCTTTGACATTAGATATCGAAAATATGATGCCGAAGAAAAATACATCCGTCTAAACGCGGGTATCTCGGGTGAAATTGGCGCCTGTATTTCAAAGCGCGAAAGAGATCTTTCCCGCCCACTTAGCCTAGAGTTTTTGACTGATCCCAATGTCGCTGTTCTCACGCTACCCACTTTTTTATCGGGAACTACAAACTTTCCTCGTTTTCTTAAGAAAAGTTTCAGCGCTATATCGGAGCAGAATAGTGAGGCATTGGTGATAGACCTCCGGGGTAACTCCGGTGGCTTTGACGAGTATGCGATTTTGTTAATGCGCTACATTGCCCACAAACCATTTCGCTACTTTCGAACGCTTGCAACGACGCTAAAGAGTCAATCTTACCTGGAGTATGCAACTGGTGACTCGCTGTCGCGACTTTTCCTGCGACCCGGACTCTTACGCTTTATGGATAGGTGGCACCCTGGCCTAAAATTCCAAAGACCAAAGCGTAATGCATACACAGGACCTGTTTATGCGCTGGTTGATGGCGGGTCGGCCTCTACGGCTGCCGAGTTCTGCGCATTTTCGCAAAGTACCGGGCGCGTAAAACTTGTGGGTGAAGAATGTGGAGGTGGATATCAGGGTGACAACGCCGGCCAAATTCGCATAGTAAGCCTTCCCAATAGCCGCGTTAGGGTAACACTTCCATTTACGCGGTATGAGATAGCTGTGCTCGATAACACTAATCGTGGTGGTGCCAGACCCGACTATTTCGTTGAGTCAAAAATTGAAGATTTGATTAATGGAGTTGATACCGAGCGAGAGTTTTTACTCGAGCTGATCCGGGGCGAACAATCCCGCGATTCCAGTATGTTTACACCGCTGATTTTGATGAGTAAGACATCCACAAAAATCGGAGAACTTAGGTGAGATATTGCCTGCGCTGGAACATCAGTAGCTTTTGGCAGACAGGCTCCGCGAATGATGCGCCCTTTGAGGATAGGAATTTTAACGGGATATTCATTCAATGGCCTGAATATCGAATTAGCTCCGGTTGGCTTTAAAATTAAGAGTAGATGTTGTTACCGCGGCACGATACACCGATCCCGTCAAATTTCATCCTGTCCAACTCGCTGAAACTCCAGACTATGAGATAACCAGACCACCGGTCGCCAGTTTGCGCGATGCGCTTGATCTGGGGCAATTTCGCGTTGGGTAGATTTCACTACTCTCTTTTACAGACCAACAGAATCCAATCGTGGTGAACCTCATGTCCGACGTTGTTATTGCTGGTAATTCCCTTGCGGCGCTGACGGCTGCTGTGCAGCTATCGAAGGCCCGCATCCCTTGCACCATTGTAAACCCGACACCCCATTGGGGCGGCTATTTCAATGGTCAAAATCTCTACGGCCAACATTTCGATCTTGGCATGGTGCTTTACGAGTTCACTTCCTTTAACGACCAGGAGCATGCGGACGTATTGTCGTTTAACACAAACGTTCGTAACGACTGTGGTCGATTTACTTCGCATATTGAGAATTTCGTACACGAATTCATTACCACCCAACCAGTGTCCGCGCCACAGATGATATTTCGGGACAAGGTCTATGAAGATCTAGAGCAGAGCAATAAATTTGAAGTGCTCAGAGGGGGCCTGACAGCCGGTGAACAGGAAGTCATCCAGGAGGAATTAAGGGCCTCTCTGCAGCAGAAGATGAGTCACCTGCATGCGCGGCACAAACTCAGCAGCTACTATGATGAGCTGGATTATGAAACAGCCGCGTTCTACAACCATGGTCCAACTCTTCACAATCTGCTGATTAGCCCAATTGCCAGAAAGATTACAGGTGCCAGGGATAGTGAGTTCCTTGCACGCTGGCACCGGGTTGCCTGGACGCCACTCTTCTATCCCGAAACGTTGCTGAGTCAATGGAGCGATTCACCTCAATGCCTTAATGAGACTGTTTTTTCATTTCCAACCGAAGGGGACGCAGGGGCTCTGCCCCGAGCGATCATGAACCAACTTCGTCGTGATCCGAGTGTCACGTTGATTCAGCAACCGATAAAAACACTCAGACATGACAACAATGAATTCAGGCTCGAGTTGCAGGACGGAACGGTACTGAGCACGAATAAAATGGCATGGAGCGCCCAACATGCTTCACTGTTGGAAGCTACCGGTAATGAGGGCAGCGATCCTGAATTCAATCGAACCTCACTCGCACTTGCGCTGATTTCTGTACCTTCTGAATTAGTTGGTCACCGGAGCCACACCCTCTTTATTGTGGATGAAGACACGCCTGTCTATCGAATATTCAACCACGATATCTGCGTCAATAATGATAGTGCTGAACATCGAATGATCGCGGAGGTTAATGCGGAATTCGCCGATTGGGATATGGATGATGAAGAAACAGTAAAAAAGATCTTAACTGAGGACCTGCAAAAAAAGGGTGTGCTGAAGGCGCCAGTATCCGCGGACAGAATAACGCTGATACATTTGAAAAAAGCTTTGACGTTACCTACCAGGCAAAATCAAAGTTTGTTCGAACAGCAGCTAAACGCGATACGACAGCTGTATCCATCGCTGGCACTTCTTTCACCGGCAGGGGGTTTCTTCATTTCATCGATGAATAACCAGATCATAGCCGGATTACAGTTTGCCAGGCAGGTTGAGCTTGGATTGCTGGATTAGCTCCAGAACCGCTTATGAAGTGCCTTGTCCCGCGTTATGTTTCATAGCGAAAAGAAGAACAATCCAGTTGTTAGAATATCGGCGCCGTTTCAGCAAAAGCCGATCGCTGCATCAATTTGTCGTTAAGCGTTTCTGTTTAACGCCAATTACTTTATACGGTCATATTGCATCATTTTAAGATGACACTAATCTAATTGTCGCCAAACACCTTTCTTCAGGCGCTATCCGTAGCATTGTAGGCAAAGGTATAAACTGAGAATATTTATTGCAAAATTGTAATTGAACCTGTCGAGCACAAACTGTTGGCTCTGGACAACGATCTTGCAGACACGAGTTTGACTCGCCTCGGAACCACCATCGAACCTTGATTAGCATCGTCAAGAACCACAAACCTTGTGGTTAGCCTTGTGATTAAAAGTACGGTACGCTCGGTCCGAAATGTTAAAAACTGGAGCCGGATATGCAATATGGAATAGTGGGTCGATCAATCCTCCTCATTCTCGCGCTGGGGCTCTTCGGTTGTTCGGGCGAGGACCAGACACCACCTGCAACAGACGCCGCTGCTGACGAACCGGTTGCTGCGGCCACACCGTCTCGGTTTGGCGGCGCCCGCCTGCCGATGCCCAAAGACACTCTCATCGCGCATCCAGCAGTCAACGCAAACCGCAACGCCTATTTCGGCGACCTGCATGTACACACCGCCTACTCATTTGACGCCTTCGCCTTCGGCACACTTGCCACACCGTATGATGCCTACCGCTATGCCAGGGGTGAGGCGATAAAACATCCGGCCGGCTTTGACGTACAATTACGAGAGCCGCTCGACTTCTATGCGGTGACCGACCACGCCATGTTTTTGGGTACTGTTTCAGCGGCCGCTGATACCAGCACCGAGTTCTCCAAACACAGTTACGTTGAGAGGTTGCACAATCTCAACGCGCCTGAAAACCTGAACATCGACAGTTTGCCGGGTCGGGGCGTTGCGTTTGGCACCTTCCTGCGAGATACACTGGCCGCGATTACTGGTGGTGAGGTCAAGGTCCAGGAGGTCTATGACATCTCCCGTACCGCCTGGGCTGATACGATTCGTGCGGCGGAACAATTCAATCAGCCCGGTAAATTCACCACCTTTGTCGCCTACGAGTACACCACCTCGTCGGATGACCGTGGCAACCTGCACCGTAATGTCATCTTTCGCGGTGCCGATAAACTACCCGCCATGCCTTATTCTCGTTTCCATAGCCAGGACCCCGAGGGTCTGTGGCGCTGGATGGATGACCTGCGCGGACAGGGTATTGAGTCCCTGGCTATTCCGCACAATTCCAACGGTTCGAACGGGCAGATGTTCAAACTGGTCGATTGGGCAGGCGATCCCCTGGATGATGAGTACGCTGGCCTGCGTTCGCGCAATGAGCCGCTGATTGAAATTACACAGATAAAGGGGACATCCGAGACGCATCCGAGCCTGTCCGAGACAGATGAATGGGCGGATTTTGAAATCATGCCCTATCGCATTGCGACCATGCTCTATAGCGAACCGAAGGGTTCATACGCGCGTGAAGCCCTGCTGAACGGCATGGCGTTCACGGATCGTGGTATCACCAATCCATTCAAATTTGGCTTCATCGGTTCCTCGGATACACACACTGGTGCAATCTCTGATGACGAATCGAACTGGTTCGGCAAGGTTGGGCTTCTGGATGCAACCGCATCGCTCCGGGGTTCAGTACCACTCGGCGAGGCTGCCGCGGCAGCGGCGAAAGAGGCGCAAGCGGCAGCCGACGCCACTGAGGTCATCGCACGACAAACGGAAGATCTCGATGGGAGAACCTACAGTGTCGTCGCCGCACAGACCTGGAGTGCCTCCGGGCTTACCGGTGTCTGGGCGGAAGAAAATGAACGAGGTGCGATCTATGACGCATTTCGGCGCAAGGAAACGTTTGCGACTTCCGGTCCCCGTATACCGGTCCGTTTTTTTGCCGGTTACGGCTTCGACGAAGCACTGCTGGGTGCACGCGACATGCTAAGTCAGGCCTATGCGAATGGCGTATCAATGGGTTCAGACCTGATTGGTCAGAAAGACCTGACCCCTTCATTCATTGTATGGGCGGCACGGGATTCCAAATCCGCACCCCTGCAACGACTGCAGGTGGTCAAGGGCTGGTTGGACGCAGGCGTATCGCACGAGCAGGTCTATGATGTGGCGTGTTCTGATGGTGGCATCGTCGACCCATTGACACATCGGTGCCCTGACAATGGTGCAACAGTTGATCTCGCAACCTGTGCAATTTCGGCCAACAGTGGTGCGGCTGAACTCAAAACGCTTTGGCAGGATCCACAGTTTGAGCCAACCCAGCAGGCCTTTTATTATGTACGAGTACTCGAAAACCCGACGTGCCGATGGTCCACCTGGGATGCCTTGCGCGCTGGTGTGCCGCCACGACCGAATCTGCATCCCACGCTGCAGGAACGCAGCTGGTCATCGCCCATCTGGTATGTCCCATTGAGTTAGATTGGTGGGGTCGGGGTAAAGTGCCGGAGTAAACGGATCGGTGGGGGCGCGATCGGTGGGGTCGGGATTAAAATACCGAGAAAAAAAAAACAGACCAAATAAACCCCCCCCCCGACGTTAAGCTATTTCATCACATAGACAACATGTCCGCTCTGCTTCCGCCAGGGGCTGCGTTTGTCGGAGGGTAGTTTTCGGTAAAGCTGTTCACTAATGGTGATGCCATTTCCAGACATCAAAAAAAGTGTGTTTACCGTCTTACCAATGACATCTTTGAAACCCTCCGGACCGAACTGTCCGACAATCACGTCACCAATATGCAGGCCCCCCCGTATATCTGTTGGGGTTACCTGGCTGTCGATACAGAACTGCGAGAAAGCCTCACGAATTTTCGCGACAGCAGCGATGGCGTTTTCGGCGTCTGTATCGGCGAACAGTGATAGGCAGCTGTCGCCCATATATTTGATTACTTCGCCGCCGTGAGCACCAGTTTGCGTGGAGCAGATTTCATAGAACCCGTCGAGGAAATTAGTAACAGCAATCTGGTTTTCCAACTGTTCGATGATATGCAGGAACCCGCGGATATCAAGATGGGCCAGAATGACATTTCTTTCAGACAGGCGTGAAGGTAGTTCATGGGATGGTGTGGACATAAGTCCTCCTCACTTTTTTGGTGTTTATGGTGGGGGTGAATCCCACTGGTCTCATCGATAGGGTTATAAACCTTAAGGAGAGATACCTTACATAGAGGTTTGCTGGATAGTGCGGGGGTGACTCCCGCCGGTCCGCAAGGGATACCGTTTCCGACGATCAATTTAACGCTTTTTGTCTGTTTCGTCCATGCCGAGTCATGCGTGCTGTCGCAAAGCGCGTTAAGATATTGCGTGGCTGCGACCCGGCACGGTAGGCTGCGGCTATTTCACATGTGGGTATCAAACGGATACGGAGACACGCGATGAATGTAAAGCTAACTCGTCAGGAAAATGAATCCGGGGATGAAGCGCTCGCCACGCAGGGATTTGGACGAATCGCGGACCAGCGGCCGCCAGAATTCGACCCTGAAGCAGACCGGGACGCAGCTTGTGATTTTTTCACTGACAATGGCTTCGTTGTGCTCAAAGCTTGCCTGCCGTCGGATGACCTTGCCACGTTGAATAACTTTTATGACCGGACACAGCGGGAAAGCCCGGAGGTCTGGGGTCTGGGAGCGCGACGCAAACCGCACCACCGCAACCAGGGACTGATATTTTCTCAGCCGCTCCTGGATTATCCGGAACTGGACAGGTTCACCCAGCACCCCGGGTCCTATCCGCTGGTTGAACAGATTTTAGGCGGTGCTGAGCGAGTCAGATTCAGTGAATTCAATTTTCGTGAGACGCCGGAAAATGCCGGCATTGGCACCATGAATTTTCATCATGATGCTGTGTCTGCAGACAGGTTAATCCGTGAGCCCTATATGCCCTGTGACTGGCTGTGTGCGATTCACTACCTCAGCGATGTTGGACCGACAACACCGGCGTTTTGTGTGGTGCCAGGTAGCAATCGTTTTGAAACGTTGCGCGAGGTATTTGACGCCCAGGGGGATCAGTATCAGGAGACGCCAATATACGGAAACGCAGGAACCTGTGTGCTCTATGACACCGCGACCTTCCATACCCGACTTGACGGTGACGGAATTGCGTCCAGGCGAACCTGGCATCAATACTACGCTCGGGGTGGCTGGTTGCGCAGTACCTTGCCAACGACAAACAAGTACGTACGCGCGCCGTCACCGGTGCTCACAAACTGGAACCTGTTTCCAGAACGCCTTGCCTTGCACCCTGATGCGAAGAAGCGTTTGTTTTTCTCCCACTGGAACACTGCGCAATGCGAATGGGTCGCGTCAGGTTTTGATCCGCAGGTTCGAAAGTCCATGCCGAGAGGCGAGCAGTAGCTTTTGTTTTTAGGTCAATTCCCGCCGGGTAACGAAAATGAAGGTTGATGCTGGCCTCAGCGCGGACATGGCGACGGTTGCCGGTCAGGTCAAACAGCTGGAAGCGCTCGGCTATGACGGTGCCCGCATTGCTGAGCTGGATCACGATCCATTCCTGCCGCTGGCGATCGCAGCCGAGCATTCCGAGCGCATCGAGTTGATTACTTCTGTCGCTGTCGCGTTTGCGCGAAACCCGATGTCTCTCGCGCATATCGCTCACGATCTGAACGCCTTCAGCCAGGGTCGATTTGTGCTCGGACTTGGGACCCAGGTCCAGCCTCATATCGTGCGGCGATTCAGCATGCCCTGGTATAAGGCGCCGCGGCAGATGCGTGAGTTTATCAATGCGCTGCAGGCAATCTTCGATTGCTGGTATGACGGTGAGCCGCTGGCGTTCGAGGGTGAATATTATCAGCACACGCTCATGCCAAAAACCTTTTCACCCACCAATGTCAGCTCGGGTCGACCGCGCATTGTGCTTTCGGCAACCGGTCCCCTGATGACCAAAGTTGCAGCAGAAACTGCAGACGGCCTGATCATGCACCCGTTTTCAACGGAACGTTACATCAGGGAAGTTAACCTGCCCGCGATTATCGAGGGGCTCACCCGGGTTGATGAGACACTCGAAAATTTTGAAATCGACTTTGCCCCAATGATCGCGACTGGAGCAAACCAGGAAGCGATGGACAGGGCCATCGCACAAGTGCGCGACCGGATCGCATTCTATGGATCGACACCGGGATATCGTGCGGTGCTGGAATTACATGGCTGGGGAGAATTGCAGACTGAATTGAATTTTCTGATGAAGCAGCATCGGACGGAGGAGATGTCAGCGTTGATTGACGATGATATTTTGCATACGTTTGCGGTGGTTGCAGAACCAGAATCGGTGGCAGGGCAAGTGCTGCAACGGTATGGCGACCTCATTGACCGGACCGCTTTTAACGCTGGTTCCCTGCCTGAAGCGCAGGTTCACCGGATCCTTAGCGAGCTCAGAAATGGTTAAACAGACACAGTGGTGCTGATCACCATCGGCCAGAAACAATCATGTTTTTCTCTCGAAGTTTTCAGTCATTGGCGGATGTTTTGGCCGCTGATTTCGTGAAAATGTGAGTTATGTACCGATCAACACCAAAAAGCATTTCAAACCTGACCCCGATGACACGGCGTTCTGGCAGATCCTGAAAAAAAGATTTGGCCCAGCGCTCAAAATGTGCATAATACTGTACAAATAACCAGTAACCGAAGAGGACGATTTTCCATGGCAGATATCGATACTAATAAGGACAAAGCCCTTGCAGCCGCGCTTTCGCAAATTGAAAGGCAATTTGGTAAAGGCGCCATGATGCGACTTGGCGACTCTCCTCATGAAAAGATACCTTCCATTTCTACCGGATCCCTTGGGCTGGATATCGCACTTGGCATTGGCGGCTTACCTCGCGGCCGCATCGTCGAGATTTATGGCCCCGAGTCCTCAGGCAAAACAACACTCACGCTGCAGGTTATTGCGGAGTGCCAGAAAGCGGGCGGCACCTGCGCTTTTATAGACGCGGAGCATGCACTGGACCCTCTCTACGCCCAGAACCTGGGGGTCAACATTGATGATCTGCTGGTGTCCCAGCCGGATACCGGTGAACAGGCACTGGAAATATGCGACATGGTGGTTCGCTCCGGCGCAGTGGATGTGGTGATTATCGACTCGGTCGCTGCGTTGACGCCCAAGGCTGAAATCGAAGGTGAGATGGGCGATCACCATGTTGGTCTGCAGGCTCGATTGATGAGTCAGGCGCTGCGTAAAATGGCGGGTAACATCAAAAACTCCAACACGCTGGTTGTGTTCATCAATCAGATTCGTATGAAGATCGGGGTAATGTTCGGCAGTCCGGAAACGACCACGGGGGGGAATGCTCTCAAATTTTATTCCTCGGTACGACTGGACATACGACGAATTGGATCGATCAAGGATGGTGACGAGGTCGTCGGTAATGAAACCCGCGTCAAGGTTATCAAAAACAAAGTTGCGCCGCCCTTTAAACAGACCGAATTTCAAATCATGTACGGCAAAGGGATCTTCCGCCTGGGTGAAGTCATTGACCTCGGTGTGCAACTCGGGTTGATCGACAAGGCCGGTGCCTGGTACAGCTATAAGACGGACCGGATTGGCCAGGGTAAGAAAAATGCCGCCGACTTCCTGAAAGAACATATGCATCTGGCCGACGAAATTGAGAAAGAGATTCGTGTCAGGTTACTTGGCGAACCGAGCGATGATGATGGCGAGGTTGAAGATAACGTTACGCCTATTTCGATAAGCTAACTCGGTCAGCCAATGAGTCGCCCGCTTTGTGCGCGTGCTGTAAGTGGTTTGATTAGTTGCCGGGAATGACTGATCCCGACGACGTGCTGGACGATAAGAAGCGCAACAAGCCAGGGATTGAGATTCGTCGCACCGCGATGAATCTGCTGGCACGCAGGGAACACGCTCAACTGGAACTGGTGAACAAACTGCGTCGGCGTTTCTCCAATAGTGAAGCACTGATTGTCGAGCAGGTCGAGAAATTGACGCGCGAGGGTCTGCAAAGCAATGAACGCTTCGTAGAATCGTTTATTCGTTCCCGGGTGAATCGCGGCCAGGGGCCAGTCAAAATCAGGCTTGAGCTGCGTGCCAGAGGTCTTGATGACAGCGAGATTTCGGTCGCCATCAAGGCTGCAGAAGTTGACTGGGTCAGGCTTGTTCGAGAGGTGTCTGCAAAACGCTTCGGTAACGATTTCCCGGATGACCCAAAGAGCCGGATGAAGCGTATCAGATTTCTGCAACAGCGCGGCTTCGAGTTCGATCAAATCAACCTTCGATTTGTCGAATAAACCAGGGTAAGCAAGGCCGACAACAATTAACTGCTGTTTCCTTTAGTATTCAGTGGTTTTTCTGTATCTTTACCGGTCTTTGAAATCGCATCACCCAGGGTAAGTGCAAGCATGGACAGTAA
The DNA here is from genome assembly GCA_021773555.1 of Gammaproteobacteria bacterium. GTDB lineage: Bacteria > Pseudomonadota > Gammaproteobacteria > Pseudomonadales > Azotimanducaceae. The sequence continues at coordinate 7,425 of JAJFKA010000035.1, read as the reverse complement.
AGCGCTGCGCCAGTCATTTCTGGACTATTTTGCCAGCAAGGACCATCACATCGTGGACTCATCATCACTGGTCCCCGACAACGACCCGACCCTGTTGTTTACCAACGCGGGTATGGTGCAGTTCAAGGAAGCGCTTGCGTTCAGGGAAAACCGGGGGTACACGAGAGCGGCCAGTTGTCAGCGATGTGTGCGTGCGGGTGGCAAGCACAACGATCTGGATAATGTGGGTTACACCGCCCGCCATCATACCTTCTTCGAAATGCTTGGGAATTTCAGTTTCGGCGACTATTTCAAGCGCGAGGCGATTGAATTTGCCTGGGAGTATCTGACCGAGGTTGTCAAGCTGCCTCCGGAAAGACTCTGGGTCACCGTCCATCTGGATGACGATGAAGCCGAATCGATCTGGGTGAATGAAATAGGGATTGATCCCAAACGCGTGACCCGACTCGGGGATGATGACAATTTCTGGACCATGGGCGACACGGGCCCCTGTGGACCGTCGTCTGAAATATTCTACGACCATGGTGAAGACATTCCGGGGGGACCGCCAGGAACACCGGAAGGCGAACTGGATCGATACGTGGAGATCTGGAACCTTGTTTTCACCCAGTATGATCGAAGTGCTGATGGAACGCTGACGCCGCTTCCCAAACCTTGTGTCGATACTGGTATGGGGCTGGAGCGGTTGGCTGCGGTGATGCAGCATGTACACAGCAACTACGATATCGACCTGTTCAAGGCATTGATTGGCAGGAGTGCAGAACTGCTCAACTGCACCGATGAGTCCAGCGCATCGTTGAAAGTGATTGCAGATCATATTCGTTCCACCGCCTTCCTGATTGCAGATGGTGTACTTCCATCCAATGAGGGTCGGGGTTATGTGATGCGTCGCATCATCCGCAGAGCGTTGCGTCATGGACACAAGCTGCAATCCACCGGCCCTTTTTTTCACAAGTTGGTGGCGACACTTACCGAACAAATGGGTGATACCTATCCGATTCTGAAAATAACCCAGGCCCAGATAGAGCGGATACTGCTGAAGGAGGAAGAGCAATTTGAAGTGACCCTCGATCAGGGTATGAAAATCCTTGGTGAGGCTATCGGCAAGCTGGATGGAACAGAGCTGCCGGGTGAATTGATTTTCAAACTGTACGATACTTATGGATTCCCTGTGGATTTAACCGCTGATATCGCGCGGGAGAGAGGTTTGACGCTGGATATGTCCGGTTTTGAGCGACAAATGGAAGCCCAGCGTCAGCGTGCGCGGGCAGCCAGCAAGTTCGGAACGGCGGATCTTGAAGGGTTCGACCTGCCCTTTGTGACAGAGTTTATCGGTTATGAGAATTTGTCGGCGGAGGGTAAGGTCGTTGCGCTGATCGTTGATCAGCAGATGGGAGCCACCGCGCTCGAGGGTCAGCAGGTGATGGTAGTCCTTGACAAGACTCCATTTTATGCGGAGTCCGGTGGACAGGCGGGTGACACTGGAAAGCTTCACGCCAACGGCATCACGATTGATGTACTCGATACTGTGAAGCAGGGTGATAGTTTCCTGCACAAGGGCGTTGTTCTCGAAGGAGAGCCTGGCGTTGGCGCTGTTGTGCAGGCGGAAGTGGACCGTCATTTGCGTGCAGCCACGGTCCTGAATCATTCAGCAACACACTTGCTCCATGCGGCGCTCCGCGAGGTGCTTGGCGAACACGTGAACCAACGCGGTTCGCTGGTTGAACCCGAACGCCTGAGGTTTGATTTTTCCCACTTTGAAGCCGTAACTGCCGAAGAATTGCGCACCATTGAACATCTGGTGAACGATCAGGTTCGTGCGAATACAGAAGTAAGAACCGAGGTCATGGGCATCGAAGCTGCGAGAGAAAAAGGTGCCATGGCACTGTTTGGAGAAAAATATTCAGAGGAAGTTCGCGTATTGACGATGGGAGACGGCTATTCAATCGAGTTGTGTGGGGGTACGCACGCAAAACGTACGGGAGATATCGGGATATTTCAAATAGCATCCGAGCAGGGAATCGCATCCGGGGTGCGGAGAATTGAAGCGATAACGGGTCTTGCCTGTCTGACGCGAATTGAGGATCAGGAAGATCTTATCCGTCAGTCAATGGAGTTGTTGAAGTCCGATCGGCTCAATTATTTACAAAAGTTGGAGACATTGATTGAGAGCAGCAAGAAACTGGAAAAGGAAGTGGCGCAGCTTAAAGTGAAACTGGCCAGTGGTGCAGGCACGGATCTGGCTGATGCAGCAATCGAAGTTAATGGTGTCAAATTGATAGCACAAATTATTGACGGTGCCGACTCGAAGTCACTTCCGGATATGCTCGATCGCATAAAAAACAAACTTGGCTCCGGTGTTGTTGTGCTCGGTTGTGTGAATGAGACAAAAGTCTCACTCATCGCGGGAGTGACAAAGGATTTAGTGGAAAAAGTTAACGCCGGTGAACTGGTGAATTTTGTCGCCATGCAGGTCGGCGGTAAAGGCGGGGGTAGACCCGACATGGCCAGGGCGGGTGGTACGGACGCAACGGCGCTTCCGGCGGCACTCAATGGTGTCGCTGAATTCATCAAAGGCAGACTATAGCCGATCTCATTATTCAGGCAGGTGTTAATTAAATGGCTTTACTTGTTCAGAAGTTTGGCGGTACCTCCGTTGCTTCTGTGAGCCACATTCAGAAAGTTGCCGAACGGATCATCGCGGCGAAAGCCGAAGGCCATGATGTGGTCGTAGTGGTATCGGCGATGGGAGAGCAGACAGACACTCTCGATGCACTGGCCCGGGAAGTCGATTTTTATGAGCGTGAAGCTCGCAGGGAAATTGATGTGCTGCTGAGCACCGGGGAGCAGGTGACCATTGCGCTGCTCTCGATGGTATTGATGAAACTGGGTTGCGCGGCTAAATCCTACACCGGGGGTCAGATCCGCATCCTCACGGATGATGCGCACACGCGTGCACGGATCCTGGAAGTGGAAACACAGAATCTGCGTGCCGATATTGAGGCGAACATTGTACCGGTGGTGGCGGGATTCCAGGGAGTCAATGAGCGCGGTGAAATCACCACAATTGGGCGAGGTGGGTCGGACACCACGGCTGTTGCGCTCGCAGCCGTGCTTAAGGCCGATGAGTGCCAGATATTTACGGATGTGGAGGGTGTATTTACAACAGATCCGAGAATCGTTGAAGGTGCGCGATGTCTTGAGAGGATTACCTTCGAAGAAATGCTTGAACTGGCGAGCCTGGGATCCCGCGTGTTACATTCTCGCGCCGTGGAGTTCGCCAGTAAGTATCAGGTGCCAATACGGGTTTTATCCAGTTTTGGTCAGAGTGCCGGTACGCTTATAACCAATGAGGACCCAAAAATGGAACAACCAGTCATTTCCGGTATCGCTTTTACGCGGGATGAGGCCAAACTGACGGTACTGGGGGTCAAGGATATCCCGGGAATCGCCTCGAGAATACTGGGTCCGGTCAGCGACGCCAATATTGAAGTAGACATGATAGTCCAGAACGTCGCTGCGGATAAAAGTACCGACTTTACCTTTACGGTTCGTCGCGATGATTACCAGGAAGCAATGGACATATTGAAAAAAGTCGCGAAAGATATTGATGCGAGAGAGGTGTCAGGGGACAATAAAATTGCAAAATTGTCGCTAGTAGGCGTGGGAATGCGGTCTCATGCGGGTGTAGCGACGAGAATGTTCAGGATACTGGCCAAGGAATCTATCAATATCCAGATGATTTCTACTTCAGAAATCAAGATTTCGGTCGTTATAGATGAGAAGTATCTTGAGTTAGCCGCAAGAACTTTGCATACAGCATTTGAGCTTTCGGTTGAGAATGGAAATCTGGCCTGACAAGGTATTAGTCCCTTCGCCAGCAAGCGTAGCCGGGGGAATGATTAAACAAGGGAGATGGGAATGCTTATTTTGACCCGGCGAGTCGGTGAAACCCTGATTATTGGGGATGACGTTACCGTTACAGTGCTTGGCGTAAAGGGAAATCAGGTGCGGATTGGGGTCAGTGCGCCGAAAGAAGTCTCCGTTCATCGAGAAGAAATTTATCAACGAATCCAGAACGAAGAGGCCAATGCTAACGTCAAAGCGGGTACGAACGACTAACGATTTTAGAACATTTGTCGAGCACTCCTGCCGTCTGTCCCCCTCCTGTTATCTCGTTGTACCTGGTTTCAAAGTCAGCGCCTACCTGACCGGGGTCCGGACTAGTACAGGTTGGACTCCGAATCTACCTTAAGATCCGCATCGATCCTTGCCAGTTGCTCAGCTTCGATTGGCTTACCGGTAATTTGTTCCAGAATCATTTTACCCAGGCTGGGTAGTTCAGAACGCTCCATGTATTTCTCAGGATTCCACAAGGCTGACCGAATAAACGCTTTTGCACAATGCAGATACAGTTCTTGTATTTCGATGAGAAGTGCGAGTTTCGGCGTCTTATCCCGATGGACCAGGCGCTGCAGGTAGTCCCCGTGATCCGTAATATAAGCCTGCCCGTTGATCCGCAATGTTTCGTTCATACCCGGAATCAGAAACAATAACCCTACATCCGGATTGGCCACAATGTTCCGCAGGCTGTCCGCGATTCTGTTCCCTGGCCGCTCGGCGATGAGCAAAGTGCGATCATCGAGTACCTGGGCAAATCCCGGCGCATCCCCCCGGGGTGAAGCATCAGTACCGTCAGCCGATGAGGTCGCCAGAATGGCAAAAGGAGAACGCTCGAGGAAGTCGATGGAGTGCTTTTCAAGGCGTGGTAGCTTCTTCACCATGGTGTTTTTTGATGCGCGACCGTTAATTGCTTCGAGCGCAGCCAGGGTGGTAATTAGATTTACGTCTCGATGATCAGTCATTCAATGGACCTCCAGAAAAATTAGCGATTGTTATCCAGGTTCAGCTTCCGAGCCAATCCCGGCGCGAAGCAGCCCACGAAAAGCCTTCTTAGCGCTGCTCTGACCCTGGACGACTTCGAATACCTCTGTAGCGATAGGCATTATGACATTGTATTTGTTAGCGAGGTCCATGACTGCAGGCGCGCTTTTAACGCCCTCGGCGACCATGAACATTTCGTTGATGATTTCGTCGATGGATCGGCCCTTACCCAGTTCGAATCCCACACTTCGATTTCGACTTTGCGGGCTCGTGCAGGTGGCCACCAGATCTCCCATGCCGGTGAGTCCCGAAAACGTCTGTCTCTCGCCTCCCATGGCAACGCCCAGCCGACTGATTTCTGCAAGACCGCGAGTAATAACCGCAGATCGAGTATTATCGCCAGCCCCCTGACCGTCGCCCATACCCGCTGCGATAGCGATGATGTTCTTGAGCACGCCTCCGAGTTCACAACCAATCACATCGTGATTGGTATAAACCCGGAACAGACCACTGTGAAAAAGCTTCTGCAGAGTTTTTACAATGACCTGGTCTTCCATTGCCATGACACTCGCCGCAGCATAACCGGACATGATCTCGCGGGCTAGATTGGGGCCGGTGAGTACGCCCCTGGGGTGTTCTGGTAGTTCCTGATTGATGACTTCAGTCATGCGCATTCCGGTGGAAAGTTCCAGGCCCTTGCTGAGACTGACAATGGGTACCCAGGGTCGAATGTAGGGTTTGATGTCTTTCAGGACACTGCGAAAATTCTGGGAAGGGATGCCCATAATGATGACATCCATGTTCCGTACCGCTTGCTCCAGTTCATTTGTTGCCTTCAGTCGCTGCGGCAGGGTGGCATCTGGCAAATACTTGCTGTTTGTGTGCTGTTCGTTAATTTCCCGGACCGCCTCAGCATCCCTTGCCCATAGCGTAATCGGGGCATTACGGGCTACCAGCGAAGCAACGGTAGTTCCCCAGCTTCCTCCACCCAAAAGACCAACATTCAATTCCATATTGTTACACTCTTATTTTTCGGAATCACACTGGGTACATACTACCCCAGTGCCCGGATTGGACAAGCGCGTTTGTGTCGGCAGGTTGTTGAGTATACATTGAGCCGAAGTCGATCGCTGGTATCGAGACGGACGATCCGTTAAGCCGCTGACGTTTGTTCAGTTGAAAACCATCAAATAGATATAAAAAAGAGAGTGCCAGAATGACCTTAAAACATTATGACTGGACTGCCCATCAAGCGGAAATGCGCGCTAATAAAATCGCCATCGTGGATCTGGATACAGGTCTCGAGCTGAGCTATAAGCAATTGGATGACCGGGCGGGTTTTCTCGCCGGATGGCTGCAAGCTAACGGCGTGGAGAAGGGGGCCCGGGTGGCGGTGTTGATACCGAATTGCCCGCAGTTTTTTGAAATTGAATTTGGTTGTTCCAAATCCGGGGCCATCTGCCTGCCTCTGAACTGGCGATTGACGGCCAGGGAACTTCAATACATTGTGAACGATGCAACGCCAACCGTTCTAATTCACGACATCAGCTTCCGCGAGGTAGCAGATTTTCTGAAGGAAAACTGTGGCATCAAGAAAACTCTGGAAGTTGATGTCAGTGATGCTGGTTGCAGTTACGAGGCGGCCGTTGGCGCGGCTGCGCCTTATGTCAGTGTCGAGAGTGACCATGACGACGTCTCCATGATCATGTACACATCGGGAACCACAGGGCATCCCAAAGGGGCAATGATCACCCACGGCATGACATTCTTTAATTGTGTCAATCTTGGTATTCCCGCTGGCATCACGACCAAAACGGTTCAACTGGTTGTCTTGCCCTTGTTCCATACTGGTGGATTAAATTGTTACGCTAATCCGATTCTGCATGCAGGCGGGAGAATATTGCTGATGCGGGATTTTGAGCCGGGCAGAGCGCTGTCGATCCTCGGTGATCCCGATCTCGGGGTAACTCACTTCTTCGCGGTACCCGCGCCGTACCAGTTTATGATGCAACATCCGGATTTCGGTACAACAGACCTCAGTCGTCTGGAGGCTGCCGGTGTCGGTGGAGCGCCTTGTGCCGAGGCGATCCTGAAGGTATGGATCGGCAGGGGTGTGCCGTTAATCCAGGGCTGGGGCATGACGGAAACAAGCCCGGGCGGTGTGGCGCTTGATGCCGAGGATGCGCTACGAAAAATTGGCTCTTCCGGCAAGGCACTCTTACACACGGAAATCAAGATTGTCGATGACGCATTGCAACCGGTGGAAAAAGGTGAGGTCGGAGAACTGCTGATCAGGGGTCCCAACATCACGCCGGGGTACTGGAACAATCCGGAAGCGACTGAAAAATCGTTCCATGAGGGCTGGCTCCTGACGGGAGATGCTGCGCGCTGTGATGAAGAGGGTTTTGTGTACATCGTTGATCGCTGGAAGGATATGTATATTTCTGGCGGGGAGAATGTTTACCCGGCTGAGGTAGAGAATGTGCTCTACCAACTTGGTGCGGTGGCCGAGGCCGCGGTCATCGGTGTCCCAAGTGAACG
>JAJFKA010000034.1 GCA_021773555.1 Gammaproteobacteria bacterium | reverse complement strand
GGTGCTGTATGCCACCGCAGACCGGCTTGCACAACCGGCAGGTAGCTGGCAGGCATTCAAGCGCACGGGCTGGAAGCGAGCAGTTTTTGGTCCTGCGGATCTGACCACAAAATCCGCTAACCAGACTTCTTTCGTGCCGGGGTAAGTGCCAAAAACGGCTCTCGAAGCCCTCATTAACCGACGACCTGGACAGACGATAATATTATGGTGCGACGATCCTGGCACAATTGCCAACCGGTAGATTTACACAGCCTCGCCCGTCAATGGTTTATTGGCGCCAGGCGGATTGAGCTACAGAAACTCGCCATTGAGCTGGGCATATCCCGGGCGACCGCTTACCGGTGGGCTGGCAGTGCGGAACTACTGGTGGGCGAAGTACTGGCGTCGCTGGTCGAAGATACCTTTACCACCATCATCGAGCGCAGCGATCAGGTCGGTGAGAAACTGGTGCTGGAAGTCCTCGATAAAGGTATGCGCGCTGCACATCAGTTTTCACCACTGCGTGGATTCCTTGGAAGAAACGCGCAGACAGCACTCAAAATTGTTGCTTCCAAGGAAGGTCCTGTTCAGGCACGCACCATCGCGAAACTTCAGGCACTGATCGAGGCAGAAATAGCTGCTGGTCATATGACATTGTCAGTGGAGGCCAGCGTCATGGCCTACGCACTAACCAGAATTGTTGAATCGTTTCTGTATGCCGACCTCATTACGGGTGCGAAACCCGATCTGGACAACGCATCAAAAATCCTCGCGCTGATGCTGCGCCAGGACTCAATCATCAATACGGAGCAAAGTTATGCTTAACATCGGCGACATCGCCCCAGATTTCGAACTACAAAACCAGAGCGGAGAACTTGTCACACTCGATCAATTGACGGAGACCGGGGAAGTGATTCTGTATTTTTATCCTGCAGATTTCTCACCCGTGTGCACAGCGGAGGCATGCACTTTCCGTGACAGCTACGCTGGTATCGAAGCGATCGGGGCAAACATTGTTGGTGTCAGCCCACAGAGTGTCGACAGTCACCGTCGGTTTGCGCAGCAATTTTCCATCCCCTTTCCGCTACTATGTGATCCGCGGAAGTCAGTGATCAAAACCTATGGCGCCGACGGGCCATTCGGTTTCGGCGTCAGACGCGTCACCTACCTGATCGACGAAAGCAAGATTATCCGGAATCGAGTCGCGTCGGAATTGTTCGTTGGCACTCACGCCGACCTGATCAGGAAAACTCTCGCCGCTCACGAGAACAGCTGACAGAAAAAAGTTTTTGCACTCAGGGTTCTTTAAGGTGCCCGCGTTCATCGCGAAATTCCGGCCCATTGACCCTGGCCATCCCGTCACCGAACTTGCCATCACGATCCGCCAGGGTTTGCTTTAATCCGTTTTCCATTACGCGTTTACCAAACCCGAGTGCCGACTTTGAATTGTGACCGCGCACGTCATTTTCGGCAGCCATCCTTTGCAAAGTGCGTGCACCCATCAGCTCAAGGCCCTGGTTAATAATTCGCTTGTTGGCACTGAGCAGGTCCGGGTCGATCAACGCCAGCCGGTCCGCTAACTGCTCGACTTCTGCTTCCAGGTATTCTCCTGCCACGGACTTCAACACCAGCCCGATCTGCTGAGCTTCGACACCCGTGATCGAGTCACCCGTGAGCGTCAGTCGTTTGGCCCATTGCGGACCGACATTGTATAGCCACATGTTGTTTGGCAAGGCGCCGAGATCCCTGGCAGGGGGAAAGCCAATCTTCGCGTCATCGGCACAAATGATCATGTCGCAAAGCAGTGCGATGTCAGTTCCACCAGCCAGGCAATAACCGTGAACCTGCGCAATGCTTGGTTTGTGCATATCAAAAAGCGCCATACGCAGCCGCTGCGCCTTTTCCAGTTGCCAGGCATCATCATCAACCGACCTGCCACCCCGATAGTGATTGTCTTCAGATCGTAACCTTGAACGACCAGTAGTTGGCGACGGTCCAGTCAGGTCATAACCAGCGGAAAAACATCTTCCTTCGCCTTTGATGATGACGCAATGCACCGCTTTATTATCGTCAGCTTCCCACAAGGCTTCATGAAGTTCGTGAAGCAGATCAAAAGACAACGCATTCATCTTTTCAGGTCGATTAAGTGTTATCCGTGCCCTGCCATTTTCGACTTCATATACGATATTTTCAAAATCACTCAACTGGATGCCTCCTACAAATAATGGGTTAGTGGTCACCTGCCCGTACAATCATGCACGGTCCGGGAATCCGGCCAGATCTTGTTCGGGCTTATAGTTCCGTCCATGATAGGTTAAGGCCCGGCGACGAAGATTCGCCTGGAATCGGATTTATAATCCCTAAACACAATTCGGAGAAGCAAAATGGCACTGCAGTATGTTGTTGTCAACTTCAGCGAAGACCGGGAAGTCCTGGTTGATGGCATCCACAACGGTCAAACCAATCAATCGATTTTAGTCGGCGCCGGTACACACGAATTCACCCTTGGCGGAATACAGGACTTTACACCACCGAATATCAAGACACAGGTCACCGGAACCAGCGCACTGGATCCATTGATACTGAGCTTTACGCCAACTACCGCGGAGAAATGATAGTGACTACCCGCCTGCAAATTGTGCTGATCACTACCCTCATAACGCTGACTTCCTGTGGGACCTTTCCGAGAAATCCGGTACTCGACAGATTTGACCCGAACACCGGTTATCGTTTTCAAGAACTCCAGTTAGGTGAAAAGAATACTGAAAGCCTGTTCGTCATCGTGGTCCTGTCCGGTGGTGGCACTCGCGCTGCCTCTCTGTCCTATGGTGTGCTTGATGCGCTTGAAAGAACCATGATCAACTGGGACGGAGAGGAGAAAACGCTCCTCGATGAGGTCGATATCGTTTCATCAGTTTCCGGTGGCAGCCTGACCGCTGCCTACTATGCGCTCAACAGAAAAGAGATTTTCCAGGGAGCCTTCGAAGCGGACGTCCTTAAACGCGACATTCAGGGAGCCTTGTTAAAACAACTCTTCAATCCTGTGAACTGGCTGAAGCTTGCCGGGTCCAGTTATGGGCGCAGTGATCTTGCTGCTGACTACTACAGTCAAACCATCTTCAATCACGCCACCTACGCAAGCCTGCCGAAGATGCGGCCCTTCACCATACTGAACGCAACAGACATGACACTTGGTGCACAATTCCCATTTATCCAGGACCAGTTCGACCTGCTTTGCTCGGACCTTTCCGGACTATCTCTGGGTCGTGCGTTCACTTCATCCTCTGCGTTTCCGGGTGCGTTCACACCACTGACTTTCGAAAACTATGCCCAGCATGCTGATCCGCAGTCCAGCCCATGCCAGTTCAAAGACTACAGTTGGGTCGAGTTCGCCCTGAACGACAGACGCCAGGCAGTCGATCGAACCATCGAAGCAGAAAACCGACAGTCATATTACGCACCCGGCGGTCAGCGGAAATTCATCCATCTGGTGGACGGCGGGGTCTCGGATAATATCGGTCTGCGCGGACCCTATTTTGCGCTTACCACAACCGATCCTACTTACAGTATTCTCCAGCAAATCAACCTGGGAAAGATCAGGAAAGTTGTCGTGGTGATCGCTAACGCTGCGGTCTCCCCTGCCAATAGCCGGGACAAACACGCAGCAGTACCCGGCATCCTGGACAACCTCTACACCGCGTCATCGGTATCCCTGGATGAATATTCCATTGACACAGTTGAACGCCTGCGAAATTTTATTGCGGAATTCAATGCCGGTGTGACTAACTGGGAGAGTTGCAACAAGATCCTTGATCGGACCTGTTCGGCGAAATTACCTGTGCCGCGCCCCAGGGGCGTGGACTTTTTTGTCACTGAGGTCGCATTCAATTTCCTCAAAGACCCGGACAAGCGTTCCTTTTATAACAACGTTCCTACCAGCTTCAGCCTGCCGGGCGAGACCGTTACCAAACTCATTAATGTGGGCTGTAACCTGCTAACCCAGGATCCAGACTACCAACGGTTGTTATCCGGCGCTGCGGGATTCTCTCCTGGGCTCGTTTCCGGACTGATGCCCGTTTGCGCACCGGACTGATAGTCCATCAAAATCGGAACTACCATCCGGGCTGTATGGACATACCACCATCAACGGTGAGCACCGTGCCGGTGATAAATTTTGACGCTTTCGAGCAGAGAAACAACACTGCATCGGCGATGTCATCGGGTTCACCAAGCCTTCCAAGCGGCGCCGCAGCACACCAACTGGCAACACCTTCAGGCCAGTCAGTCTCAATGTCTGGCCGCCTGATCAATCCCGGGGCGACGGCATTGATCCGTACTCCCCGCTCCCCAAATTCAAGTGCACATGCCCGGGTCAGCATCTCGAGGGCCGCCTTGGATGTGGAATAGTGACCATGGCCTCTGGCTGGCCGAGATCCTTCGATGGATGAAATGTTAACAATGCTCGCGACATCGGCCTGCCTGACAAACAGCTGGCTAAGCAGGAATACCGCATCCACATTGGTTTTCTGCATTGAGGACCACTGTTCCATTGTCATGGCAGCCAAGGGAAACAGGGTCTGTTCCGCGGCGCAGTTGACCAGGATAGAGAGCTGCCCGAAATGTTCGAGGGCACGTTTCATCATATCCTCGGCCGCGGTCTCATCGCCAAGGTCCGCACGAAGGGCGAGGCTGTCGTTTGAAAGGGCATCCTGCACCGACCTTACCCCTTTTTCATTCTGGTGGTAATGCAGTACCAGCCGCGCTCCCTGCTCGTCCAGTCGGCGCGCGATATATGGTCCGATTCCGCTACTCGCACCGGTCACCAGCGCGACCTGCCCTTCCAGTGAATAGGTACTTCCGATACTTGAACTCATGGGATTGTCCATGCGAAATTGATCTCCTGATGATACACGTCATCATCCGTGACACAATTTATTCAGGAGTGATCAATTGACTGCAGGACAGTTGGTTAAGGCAGATCGACAATCAGAACAATGGACCGGGGAACGTTGTTATATCACCGAGTTGTGTAATACCGACGCCTTGCCAGGCAGTTCACTGGCCGTGGCCCGCGTGGAACCAGGCATCACTACTCAACTTCATCACCTGGAAGGGACGATAGAAACCTACATTGTTAAACAAGGTGAGGGTGAAATGGAACTCGACGGAACAAGTTTCGCGATCGCGCCTGGTGATCAGGTCATCATCCCGGCAGGCATTCCGCAACGGGTGACGGCGACCGGTCACATGGATCTCATCTTCTATTGCCTGTGCACACCTCGATTTTTTCCGCGCTGTTATGTGGACCTTGAAAACAGTGAATAACGTTACAACCTTATTAACATTTGCACCGCCATGCTCTGATAGAAGCTGAATCCCAGTCGTTCATATAAGCCTAATGCACTCGCCTCCGAAGGGCTGCCGACACGAACGTGGAGAAACGCCCGACATCCTTGCCTGTGAATTCCAACCATCGTCCTGGCAACCAGTTTCCCGGCGTACCCCTTACCGCGAGCGTCAGGGTGACTGCAGACCCCGCTTACCTCGATCCAGCCGGGCAGGCGTATGCGCTCGCCAGCCATAGCGAGCAAACGACCTCGGTCAATAACGCCATAATAGGCACCCATTTTCCAGGTCCGCAGTTCAAACGGGCCCGGCTCGGTCAATCGCGCCAATTGCAGCATCATCGCCTCGTGGGAACCATCCAGGTACTCACCCAACTCGTTGTCGGCCACGGCACCCGGAGTGTCGCAAATCATCTGATGGACCGGAATACACATGACTTCCTGCCATCCCGACTGCACCGGGGCGATGCTGTCTGCATGAGTCAACAACCCTATCACTCGCCCGCTGGGGATGAGCCGGGTCAACGGTGTCATCTCACCTGCGGTTTCAATTGCTGCGATCGGGGAGACATCCTCCGCGAACATACCAGCACCATCCTTAACCACGCTGAGTTCACTTTGTGTGGATGTCATCGCGTGCCATGCCGGATTATCCAATCGCTGATGTTCACTCATGGCCGGTACGCTTCAGCTCTGTAAGTCCACCACAAACTTTGGCTGCACTGCGAGGCCATGATGCTTTTAAGCTTCGCCCAAAATCAGTGGCAGGTTTTCGTCTTTGACCCATTCGCTCATCGAACCGTCATACACCGCGACGTTATCATGACCGATCAGCGTCAGCGCGAGAGCATCGATTGTCGCGGATATACCGCCACCGCAATAGGCAATTACCCGTGGCTTTTGAAGCACGCCTTTGCTGCTAAACAGATCCTTTAGCTCATCTGCCGACCTGAAGCAGCCATCTTTAAGTACGTCGTCATAGTAGACGTTCTTACTATTCTCGATGTGACCTTTTCGACCGTAACTCATCTCGGCTTCTCCTGAATAGACTCCGGGTGACAGGGCGTTGATGGTACAAACGTCTTCGTCCGAGATAGCCGCAAAGGTTGTCGCTTTGTCTGCCCAACGGGCGCTATTCAGATTCACGGTCACATCGCCTTCAGGCCAGTCGGGTATCGCGGTCGTGACGGGGCGGTCTTCTGATTTCCATTTGTTGATGCCGCCGTCAAGAACCGCCACATTGCGGTGACCACAGGTATATAACATCCACCAGGCTCGCGTTGCCCACATGAGGTGACCACTTGAGTAAAACACCACCTGGCTATCTTCGTTGATACCAGCGGCCCGATAAGCCGTTTGTAGATAATCCGGGGAGGGAAGCGTAAACCCCAGACCACTGCCGGAATCAGAAAAGTCACTCATCAGATCCATAAACGCAGCACCCGGTATGTGTGCTTGTTCGTAGTCTTTAAATCCCGAGACCGCGCTATAACCTTTGGCCGCCGGGACCAGCGTTACTGTCGCATCAAAAACCCGAAGGTCAGTCGGCTCACTTTTGAGTGCACCAGCTAGCGCTTCAGTTGAAATCAGATAGTCGGGATGTATATAGGTCATGGTGCCTCCACAGCGCTCAATAGGTGATTGTAGTTTCAAAATGCTGCACTAATTACCCAGCAAAATCCATAATACGTCAAGGATGGTTCCGGGTCTGCCTTGACACTACTGTAGCGGTCAACAACAATCAGCGCAGGCTGTCTGTCGACGCATAGGTCATAAAGACCACGACAGGACGCAAAGTTTCACTAACGAGGTCAAGACAATGTCGGAAGAATCCAATGACTGGCTGGACAATGGTGTCAAAGTCATCAGCGGAGAGCATCTGGATATGAATACGCTGCAAACACCCGGAATGAACCGGGCAGCGGCGATAGACCTTGCGACCGCAGGTGCGCAAAAACTCTGGGCAGGAACCGTGGAAATTCATCCCGATGCCAAGACTGGTGCGCATCACCATGGCGCGCTGGAAAGCATTATCTATATTGTTAGCGGGCGAGCACGTATGCGATGGGGAGATCAACTCCAATATGTTGCAGAGGCAGGCCCGGGCGATTTTATTTTTGTACCGCCCTACGTTCCCCATCAGGAAATCAACGCAAGTCAGGATGACGCTTTACATTGTGTACTGGTAAGAAGTGATCAGGATCCGGTCGTTGTTAATCTTGATATTCCTAACATCGAGGACCCTGAAGGCTTGCACTGGGTAGACGTTATTCACCCTGCACCGTAGCAGACAGGGCGTGATCCTTCCCAGCTTCGAAGTTCACGAGGGCACTGGCCTGCCCTTGCTGATGGTTCACGGATTTCTGTCATCAAGTTCACAATGGCTGCTGAACATCGAGGCATTGAAGTCTGTCGCAACTCCTGTCGTCGTAGAACTATTCGGTCACGGCCGCTCGCCCGCACCTGCAAACCCGGAATGTTACCTGCCCGCGAACTACGTAAAGGCATTCGAGGCGATCCGGCAATCACTCGGCATCCGGCAATGGAATCTTCTCGGATACTCACTCGGCGCAGCGCTGACCCTTCGCTACAGTCTCACTCATCCAGCGTTTATCAATGCACAGATTTTTACCAATTCGACCTCAGCATTCGCCGCGCGCGAACCCGGGACACTCGAGCCGAACGCTGAGGAGGTGATCGGCCGGTTTGAACGCGAGGGTATGGCTGCGGTGGAAGCCATACCAGTTCACCCAAGATTCGCGAACAGAATCCCCACGAAAGTACACAACCCGTTGCTGGCGGATTGTGGCTTGCTCGACCCCGTCGGTGTCGCTCGCACCCTCGTCTATACTAACGGCTCAGCCTCGGTCCGCGAACTGGTCGACCAAAACACGGTCCCGGCCCTGTTAATCAACGGCATGATGGAGAAGCGGTTTGACCCGTTTAAAGCGTTCGCACTCGCCACGATGCCGCACTTAAGTTGTGTCGAACTGTCGGCTGGTCACGCGGTTAATGCCGAGGACGCGTCGGGATTTAATGATGCTGCTAAAGCGTTTTTAACTCGAAGTTGTTAACGGCAGATGATTACCAGGAATCGATCGCACCAACCGCGGTGAAATCGGCTGCTTCCCCGCTCCCGCGCTGACCGAGAATATCAAGCGCCACTGCTTCAGCCACCTTGATGCCATCAATACCGGCCGAGAGAATACCACCCGCATACCCCGCACCCTCTCCCGCCGGGTACAGGCCATGAGTACCCAGGCTCTGGTAACTCCTATCCCGCTTAATACAAATCGGTGAGGATGTTCGTGTTTCAACACCCGTCAGCAGCGCGTCCGCCATGGCAAAGCCAGTGACTTTTTTAGCGAAAGCAGGGATAGCTTCCCGCAATGCTTCCACTGCGAATTCAGGTAGCAACCGGGCCAGGTTCACCAGGGTAATGCCAGGTCTGTACGACGGCTTCACAGACGACTCGTGCAGACTGTCGGTGTCCGCCAGAAAATCGCCTAACAGTTGCGCCGGAGCATTGTAGTTAGCGCCACCTAATTTGTAGGCCATTTCTTCAAGCCGCACCTGCAGATCAATACCCGCCAGGACATCGCCAGGGAAATCAACCTCAGGTGTGATGCCAACGACGATCGCGGCGTTGGCGTTACGCTCATTTCGCGAGTACTGCGACATGCCATTGGTCACCACACGCCCTGCCTCTGAACTGGCGGCAACCACGGTACCACCAGGGCACATGCAGAAACTGTATACGCTGCGCCCATTACGGCAGTGATGTACCAGCTTGTAGTCCGCTGCGCCCAGAATCGGATTACCAGCGTGCACCCCAAATCGAGCCTGATCGATCAGCGACTGGGGGTGCTCAATTCGCAACCCGATCGAAAACGGTTTTGGTTCGATGTACACCCCGCTGTTAAGCAGGCTCTGAAAAGTATCCCGTGCACTGTGACCAACCGCCAGTATTACGCGATCAGCCTCCAGGTGTTCTCCGTTTGAAAGCAGCAGTCCACGAACCGCTCCTTCGTGACGCAGTACCTGGTCAACTCGTGACTCGAAACGAATCTCTCCACCGAGGCGAATGATTTCGGCACGAATGCTTTCCACCATTTTCACCAGCTTGAATGTGCCGATATGCGGTTTATTCACGAATAAAATTTCTTCCGGCGCACCCGCTTTCACAAATTCGGTCAGCACCTTGCGACCCCGGAATTTTGGATCCTTAACCTGGCTATACAATTTGCCATCGGAGAAAGTTCCTGCGCCACCTTCACCAAACTGAACATTCGATTCAGGGTTCAATTTGCGCTCACGCCAGAAGGCCCATGTATCCTTCGTCCGTTGACGCACCTCGCGTCCGCGCTCGAGCACAATGGGTCGAAAACCCATCTGCGCCAGCAACAGTGCCGCGAGCATACCGCAAGGACCAAACCCGACGACCACAGGTCGGGTCTGGTGCTTTCCCGGGAATCCGCTTACGGGTTCATGGATCATGTGGTAGCGCGTATCAGGGCTTCGGACTATGCCCGGACGTTCACAAGCGGCCAACTCCGCCACCTCCCCGGTGACCAGCCGGACATCGATCTGATAGATCAGTTTAATGTCCCGCTTATTGCGCGCGTCATAGCTGCGCTTGTAGATAACCCAGTGATCAATCAAATCGGCGGGTACATTCAGTTTTCCGGCAATCGCCTCAACCAGATCAATCGGCTTGTGCGTGAGTGGGAGCTGTAAGTTATTAATACGTAGCATCAATCAATCCGGCTGTGGTGCCAATGCCTGCATTGCTTTGGAATTGAGCAAGTCTAGCACCTGCGTTGGCGTGCGCGTTTCAGACCAGCATGCTAACCATCTGAAGCTGCATTTCTAAGTTGCCTTAATGTGTATACTGTATATACTGTGTATATAAAAGTGGATAAGGATGTGGGCATGGATGTGGACATCGTCCTGTCACAAATCGACCCGCGACCCATGTATCAGCAAATCATGGATCAGGTCCGGCAGCGGGTAACGATCGGTGACTGGTCCCCGGGATCCAAAATGCCATCAATCAGAGAGATGGCCATAGCACTTAAGGTCAGTGTGATTACGGTCAAACGTGCCTACCTGGAGCTGGAAAGACAAGGCGTCGTCATCACACGTCAGGGACAGGGGACATGGATCAGCGATCAGCTAAACCGACAGGATATGCAGTACCAGGAACTGGAACAGGTGCTGGAGCGCGTCGCTTCTATTGCCGGTTCAATGTCCATAACCGATGAAGAACTTGTGTCCCTGGTGAGGGATTATCTGAAGCAGAGAGGCGATTGATATGGAACTCGCGATTGAATGTCAGAAGTTGAGCAAACATTACCCGCATTTTGATTTATCGAACATAGACCTGTCCGTTCCGACCGGTTCTGTCATGGGATTTGTGGGACCCAACGGTGCAGGGAAATCCACCACCATGAGAATACTCATGGGTCTGGTGACACCGGATACCGGGACAGTGAAAGTCCTCGGCTGCGATATGCCGGGCCAGCAGGTTCGCGCAAAGCAGGAAGTTGGATTCGTGGCTGAGGATATGCGGCTCTACGCCTCGCAAAGCCTGGGTTTTCATATGGATTTCATGAAATCCGTGTTTCCAGCCTGGGATGATAAGTTCGCAGACGCGTTACTAAAGCGGTTTGATCTGGTTCGAGATCAGAAAACAAAAGGTTACTCCCACGGACAGAGAATCAAGGCCATGTTGTTGCTGGCGCTGGCACGCAAACCCCGGCTACTAATCCTTGATGAACCAACGACCGGTCTCGACCCATCAGCCAGGCATGAAATTCTTCAGCAGCTGATGGATGTGCTTGAAGACGAAACGAGAACCGTGCTGTTTTCATCACACAATACTCTTGATATCGAACAGATATCAGATCACATCACCTTCATTCTGAACGGTCGGATTCACAGCAGTTCAGACAAAGAGACTTTTTTGGATAGCTGGCGCCGCATTCGTATTTCCTTCAACGATCATGACCGGCCGGACGACTCCGCAATCGTGACAAGTCAGATAAGCGGTAGTCTGACCGTCATCACCACGAATACTTTCAGTGACCAGAGTCTGAACGCGTGGAAGCTGCAGGGCTGTGTACACGCCGTCGAGCGCATGAATCTGGAAGAAATTTTTCTCGCCTGTGTAGAGAACGAACGGGAGCAGCGATCATGAATCCATCAATGATCAGGAAGCTTGTAGTCAAAGACTTAACAATCATGAAACCATGGATCTTATCCTACTGGGCCGGTGGTTTTTGCGCCATTGTCCTGGCTATATTCGGTGGAGAGTCGTTCGGTACCTTTGCCTTTATTCTTTTCATCACCGCACTGGGCGCCGCCGGTGTGCATACCATCATCCAGACAATCGTACTGGAGAGAACAGAAATGAACCTGCCGTTCATCATGAGCCTGCCGATCACTTCGCGGGAATATACCTTGTCAAAAATAATCGGCAACCTGGCAATCTTCCTTGGTGTCTGGCTAACGCTGTCGGCAGCAAGCTTTATCATTTTTATTGGCGACGCATTGCCGCGTGGCGTGATACCGTTTTTCTGCATCCTGCTGCTTTCGATCCTTTTCGCGTACACATTAATGTTAACCACGTCCCTCGTAACAGAAGGTATGGGCTGGACCATCGGCGCGACCGTGGTGGCAAATATCGGAACCCAGATGTTTCTCTGGTCTATTTCTGAGCTGCACGGCATTCGTTCGGTCATCGGCGGAAATGAACCAGTGTGGAATTCAACGTCGCTCGGTGTGATCGGTGCGGAGCTCCTTGTTATCGTCGCTTGCCTCATCGGTGCAACGTTTGTGCAGTTCGGCCGAAAAGATATTTTGTGACTGATCATGCGCCGTTGGAACAACATTATCTGGCTAGGCTGTGTTTTTCTGATCGCGGGTTGTAATCAACCCAGTCAGGAAAACGAAATTCAGGTCGGAGAGACTACAGCAGAAGTTTTCCGTAGTCGTTGCAGCGGTTGCCACAAACCGTCGGGATCCACGGTACCAAATGCACCGAGCCTCATTTCACTGGCTCAAAAAAACCAGAGTACAATTCGTTTTTCGCTCACCAATGGCACGATGCGAACCCAGGCCGCTGGACTGTCCACTGCGCAAATCCATCGACTGAGCGAATACATCAGTCAGCAGGATGTCGATTACAAACCTGCCGCAAAAGATTTCTGCCTCGAACCTTCAATCAGTTTCACCGATGTTTCTGTGTCGAAGTGGGCGTTTGATGAACGCAATACCGGCGTCGCCGGTGACACCAACATCAACTCGCAAAACGTTTCGCGACTCATCCTGAAATGGGCTTTTGAATTACCGGGTGTTGCCGAAGCAAGATCGCAGCCAGTGATAACTCGCGATACCGTATTTATTGCCGCGACAACATCTGGCGAACTGTTTGCATTGGACCGTCACACCGGATGCATCAAGTGGCACAGTCACGCCATGGCCCCACTTCGCAGCGCGCTTACCCTGGGGAACATTCACGGTCGCCCAACCTTGTTTTTTGGGAACAGCAAGGCAGAAACCAGTGCGGTCGATGCCCGTAATGGAAAATGGTTGTGGACAACATCCGTTGGCATGTCTGAGTACTCGATACAGACAGGCGCCGTTGTATTCTGGAACGGTGCTCTGTACGTGCCGGTTTCTCTCAACGAAGTAGCGTTGGCCCAGAATCCCGAACATGAGTGTTGTACGGCTCACGGTCTCGTGCGCAAGCTTGATGCCGCCTCGGGCAAGATCCTCTGGACGCGCCATATGACATCGGATGCGCAGCCGACCGGTAAATCCAGACACGGTACCCGGACCTGGGGTCCCTCAGGCGCGCCCGTATGGTCGACACCGACCATTGATGTAGAACGCGGAGCCATATATGTGGGTACCGGGCAAAACGCATCAGCTCCCGCGACCGAACTTTCAGATTCCGTGGTCGCCCTGTCGATGAACAATGGCGCTATCCTCTGGCATTTCCAGGCGACCCGGGGTGACACTTACAATAACGCCTGCTCAGATTTTCCAAAAGGGGCGAACTGTCCTAAATGGATTGGGCCCGATTTTGATTTTGGTGCCTCGATAATCCTCTCCCGGAATGACCGGGGTGAGGGGATTCTACTCGCTGGCCAGAAATCCGGCGATGTCTACGCCCTGAACCCCGACAAGCAAGGTGAAGTCCTGTGGCGAACTGCGGTGGGATCAGGTTCTGCACTGGGCGGCGTTCATTGGGGAATGGCGGCTACCGATAACCTGGTGTTTGCCGGCTCTAACGATCCGGATTTTCCAATTCCCGGATACCGAGCGAATCCCGGACTCGCTGCGCTTGATCTCAATACGGGTAAGGTTCGCTGGCGGTTTGACGTTGAGCGGGGATGCCAGACCGGGTTAATGGACTACCTGCAGCGTGATGAGATTTATCCTGCCTGTTCCTACTACTACGCATTTTCGGCAGCATTGACGGTCTCAAACGACCTCGTGTTTGCCCCCGCACTTGATGGTACCGTGCGCGCTTTTTCCACCCCGAGTGGTCATTTACGCTGGAAATACGACACCGCGAAAAACTTTGATACGGTTAGTGGCACCAACGCTCATGGCGGCGCAATGGACAATAGTGGCGTGATGTTTTCCGGCGACATGGCGTTTATGCAGTCAGGGTACGATTTGTTCGGGCAACTGCCCGGAAACGTGTTCCTGGCATTCGAACTGAAACCCTGAAGCCCCCGACTTTTTTCAAGGTACCTGCCACGGCATGGAGTATTTTGAGAGCCGTGTCGAGGCAGGCTAACGCACACCATCCCTGACTTCCCGACTATAGGCTTGCGTTTGTCGATTATTTTTACACTTTTAATTACGACGGTTTTCAGTACACGAAACTGATATCGCAACGCCTTGTTTTTATTGAAGTAATCTCAATAGTGTAAAGTTGGCCCACAGATTGCTACAGAACAATTACATCACAAATTATGTTCTGGATTATCTGCATGAAATACCCCGTTCGCACACTTCGCACTGCCCTGATCGCCTTGATAAGCGCTCTCTGTGTTAACTTCAGCGCCTTCGCTGGTCCCATCTGGGGTAGTCTCGACGCCAGTAGAATGTCCCGGCCCCTGACGGGCACCGGCTTCACCCAATTTAACAACACGATCACTGGTTCCGGCGGAACCGTGACCAGTGCATCCTCGATTACCAGTGGCTATCTCGCAGGCGTCGATGTCTTTTTTTACGGCTGGGCAGGCACTAACGCAGGCGTGTTATCCGCCTCAGAACAAACTGCGCTCGGCGACTTCGTCTCTGGCGGTGGTACCTTTATTGCAACTTCTGATATTTACAGCCTGGCCTCAATCAATTCGGCCACTGGGCAATTTGGCATGACGCACACCTATGTGGGTCATGGCGGAACCTACGCAAACGCGGTTTCAGCGCACGCAATCACCCAGGGTGTAACCCAGGCCTACTACAACACCGAAAGTACTTTCAGCCTGCCGGGCAACGCCCAGGTGCTTTTTAACAATCCGGACGGTGACGTTTTCATGGCCGTAATGGATGCCTCGACCGGTTATACGGCGGGACAGATTCTGGTCATGGGTGACCACAACATTCTCGCTGATTATCAGAACTACGCGGACAATGCCGTTTTGTACCAGAACATAGTCGACTGGGCAGCATCTGCCAATGTCCCTGAACCAGCCTCCATTGCCATCATCAGCTTCGGGCTGCTGGCAATTGGCATTGGTCGACGCCGCGTGGCGCCGCTGAAAGTTATCCCGGGCTAGGCCCGCCTGTTTACCATCACCAACTTAACGGCGCTTTCAAGCGCCGTTTTTTTTAGCCACTACCGAGACACCGACAACCCCATCCGTACCGAGAGTACACCGCAAGAACTTATTGTCGCGCGCCGACAACACGATTGGATTCAGGCGCTCAATCCGGCACAGTAGCCCGAAGACCAGGCCCATTGAAAATTGAACCCGCCGAGGTGTCCGCTGACGTCCAATACTTCACCAATAAAAAACAACCCCGGCTGTTGTCTCACTTCCATGGATTTTGAACTGATGTTGTCCGTCGCAACACCGCCGAGCGTCACCTCCGCAGTGCGATAACCTTCACTGGCTGAGGGCTTTAATTGCCAGTTATTTAACTGCGTGCCGATGCGATTGAGTAACTCATTGGGACAATCCGCGAGCCTTTTCCCTGCCGCTGTCGGCCACCATAAGGCTTGTAATTCATCAACCAGAGATCTCGGCAGTCTCTGGCTCAGCAGGGACCGAATCTGGAGCAGGCCCTTGTCCCGTTTGCCCTCGAGCAGCCACATCGAGGCGTCCAGACCATTGAACAGATCAACATGAACCGTTTCACCCGGAGACCAGTAGCTGGAAATCTGCAGCACCGCCGGTCCACTGATGCCGCGATGCGTGAACAACAGGCTCTCGGTAAATGTCTGACCGCCACAGCTGATAGTGACCTCGAGCGATGTACCGGATAGTCGTTCGCAAACGGACTTCAGTTGATCGCTGAACATCAAGGGCACGAGACCCGCGCGCCTCGGTTTTAACTCAAGGTCAAATTGTGTTGCCAGTTCATAGCCCTGCCCGCTGCCACCCAGGGTTGGAATTGAAAGTGCGCCAGTGGCAACAACGACTGAACTTGCACTGATGCAGGCAATCTCATCGCCAGCTACTTTGACCATTAATTCATAACGTGCATTAATTCCGTTGGTCTCAGGTACTGGTGTGATTTCCTGCAACTCTGCAAAGTTAAGAATTTCGACATTGACCCGCGCGCATTCTGCTAACAACATCGCCAGGATTTGTTTCGCCGAATCGACGCAAAACAACTGACCATGGCTGCGTTCCTCATATTCGATATCGTGCGCTTCAACAAGCCCAATAAAATCCCACTGCGTATACTGACTGATCGCGGATTTGCAAAAGTGTGGGTTAGACGAGATAAAATTTTCTGGCAGAACCCAAAGGTTAGTAAAGTTACAACGTCCGCCACCTGACATCAGAATTTTCTTGCCAGGTTTGTTCGACCGCTCCAGCACGAGAACTCGACGACCTCGCGCACCGGCGGTGATCGCGCACATCAGTCCGGCAGCGCCGCCACCAAGTACCACCACATCGTAATTCGTAAGTTTCACAGGAACCCGGGGTTTGCGGATAAAAATGAGATGTAACGATAAGTCATTTATCGACGATTTTTGTCCATCACCTGAACTGGTCCTTATTGCTGTCGATCCCAATGTTATGGTTACGCATGGATGTCACAGGCCGGTGTGGAAAAACGGAAAAGTCGGCCCGCAGACAGGATAGCATTTACCGGGAAACGAGGCTTATGGGTAGCAGGTAAGCAGGATGAACAATAAGAAATTACCCATGAGCATTTGGATGTTAGGCATCGTCAGTCTGTTGATGGATGTCTCCTCCGAAATGATCCATAGCCTGCTACCGCTTTTCCTGGTCGTCGGTCTTGGCACGAGCGTGACCGTGGTGGGGCTGATCGAAGGAGTTGCTGAAGCGACGGCCATGATCGTTAAACTATTCTCGGGTGCGTTGAGTGATTACCTGGGTAAACGTAAAACTCTTGCGGTCATTGGCTATGGACTAGGCGCGATCAGCAAACCGCTGTTTGCCGTTGCCGGGACAGCTGGTCTCGTGTTCACTGCAAGATTTATTGACAGGATTGGCAAAGGAATCCGGGGCGCCCCACGCGATGCTTTGATTGCAGACCTCGCTCCTCCTGAAATCAGAGGTGCCGCTTACGGACTCAGGCAATCACTTGATACTGTCGGAGCCTTTCTGGGTCCGGTGATTGCCATCGCACTGATGCTACTCTGGGAAAATGATTTTCGCGCGGTATTCTGGGTGGCGGGAATTCCAGCGTTATTGGCGGTCGCGATATTGCTTGCTGGTGTGCGCGAACCTCAGGGCCGCCTGCCTTTGCATAGAAATCCGATTGATCGACTGCAACTGATGAGATTATCCCCAGGCTACTGGCGGGTTGTCGCTGTCGGTATCACATTCACGCTCGCACGGTTCAGTGAAGCATTTTTGTTACTAAGGGCTGAGCATCAGGGTCTTGCGTTCGCATGGATCCCAATGGTTTTCGTATTGCTGAATTTTATCTACGCAATAACGGCGTATCCGGTAGGCAAACTGTCGGACCGTATCAACCATTCATATCTGCTGGTTCTGGGCCTTTTAACGCTACTCCTCGCTGACCTGATTCTCGCATTTACCAGCGATCTGGTTTCCATGTTGGTTGGTATTTCCCTATGGGGACTTCATATGGGTATTACCCAGGGCTTGCTGGCGACAATGATCGCTAACACCGCACCCGATGATCTCAGGGGAACGGCCTTTGGGTTGTTCAATTTGTTAACCGGACTGGCTTTGCTGTTCGCGAGCGTTCTTGCAGGCTTACTATGGGATTACTTTGGGATGAAAGCGACTTTTACCGCGGGAGCAATATTCTGTGTCGTCTCACTGGTTGTTGTCGCGGGATCCCGGTCTCGTCCTCTGGCCTGACCGCCCTGAAAAAGTTAATCTCTCCCGGACATCACATTTTCGGAAGTTTACGCCATGACAAAATCAGGTAATCTGGAAGCCAGCCCCGAAGACGTTGGGGTGTCTTCGAAGAAACTCGAAAATCTTAACAGACTGGTGCAGGGCTTCATTGATGAAGGCAAGATCCCTGGTGCAATTTGTATGGTGGCGCGGGATGGAAAACTGGTTTATGAATCCGTACACGGCAGCATGGACGATGAAGCCGGTAAACCAATGGCGCTGGATACCATCTTCCGAATCTATTCCATGACCAAACCCATTGCCAGTGTTGGGCTGATGCTCCTCTATGAAGAAGGGAAGTTTCAACTGGACGATCCGGCATCACTATATATTCCAGAACTCAAAAACCTGCACGTCTTCGACAAAGGCGGAGATGCAGACAACTACACCGTGAGCCGCCCTGAACGCGAAATGACCGTGCGTGATCTGTTAATGCACACCTCTGGTCTGGTCAGCGCCACCCCAGAACTACCGACCGGAAAACTCTATCACCGGGCAGGATTGCGCGATGGCGGAACGCTTCATTCAATGGTTGAGCGTCTCAGTGAATTGCCCCTGCACTGTACACCGGGTTCAGAATGGAACTACGGAATATCAACCGACCTCGTTGGTTATCTTTGCGAGGTATTATCCGGACAATCGCTTGACGTATATCTACAGGAGAGAATTCTTAAACCCCTCGGTATGAAAGACTCTGGCTTCCATGTCCCGAGTTCCGAAATGCACCGCTTCGCCGCGTGTTACGCACGCTCACCTGACGGGAAACCCGGCTACGTTTTACAGGATGCACCCGGCCAAAGTCACTATCTCAAGCCTGCAACCTATTTTTCTGGCGCCGGTGGCATGGTTTCTACGGCAACCGATTACATGCGTTTTTGTAAAATGCTGTCTAATGGGGGCGAACTTGATGGTGAGCGAATTATTGGGACGAGAACTCTTGATTACATGGCATCAAACCACCTCCCAAATGATTGCGATCTGGCTGCCATGGGTCAGCCTCGATTCACTGAGACAACGATGGAAGGTATCGGATTTGGCCTCGGCTTTGCCGTACTCCTGGACCCAACCATCGCACAGATTATCGGGACCCCGGGGGAGTACTACTGGGGAGGCGCAGCGTCAACAGCATTTTTTATCTCTCCCCAGGAAGACCTTGCGATGGTATTCCTGACCCAACTGCTACCGTCCGGCACCTATCCCTTCCGGCGGCAACTGCGTGCCGCCATTTACGGCGCACTCGCGGATTAAGTCCTAACTTCCTTATCGGAGACAATTCCACGGAGCATGGATTCCTGCGCTGCGCTCAAAACGAGTACGCCGTGTTTATCGTAGACTTCACCTTCATTTAGACCACGACCATCTACCGCAGCAGTGCTGCGCTGGTCGTATAACATCCATTCTCCCGGATCGGTGTCACGATGGAACCAGACGCTCTGGTCCAGACTGGTCAACCTGTGCGTCTGGAAGGGAGTTCCGTGGGGCACAACCGAGTTGAACATCAATGTGCCATCCGACAAATAGGCCATTACGGGCTGGCGGGACCTTGCGTCGAGTTGCTCACATCCCGGCACCCGCATCCAGGTTCTGAGAACCGGTTCTCTGCCATTGACAAACTTTGCCGGGAAAAATGATTCGCTGGCAAATTCCATTTCCACTCTGCCACCCTGGGTAACCGGAAATGGGAACGCATCGACTCCCCGGGCTTCACGCTTAGCGATTATCTCATCTGCCGCAACCACCTGCGGCGCTATTTTCTGATGCTCTGCACCCACTTCGGGTAATTTGAACGCAGCGATCATTTTGAAGACAACTGTGTCCGCCTGAACAGCAACTATCTCCCTGAGCTCTGAGTTACGACCTTGCTTCAACCTGCTAACATTATAATAAAGGGGTGACGCCGGATCACCTGCCTTGATAAAGTACGCATGGAAGGAATGTGCCAGCTTGGTTTCATCGACCGTCGCAAGTCCGGCGCTCAGGGCCTGGCCGAGGAAATGTCCACCATAGATACCCAGGCGGCCATAACTGACTACAGCACCCTCAAACTGGTCCTCAACACCCGTTGACTGGACCTGCATAAGTGTCGCTAGTGATTGCATAGCTTCCATAATCTGCTTATCTGGTTTGCTTGATGCCAAGATAACATTGCCTGAATCGTGCTTCATGCATGATTCATTGCCCGAATAGGCGCGGATTCATTGCCGTACCTCGTAAGCCGACATACAATACAAAAAAATAATAATCTTTGAGGCCACACCATTAACAACTCTGGCGCGTTCGCCAAAAATACACGCTGGATTGCAAAAAATTGAAGTTGTACCACACAGTGCTGCTGACGGCGCTCTTGTCCAGCAGTCTCACCTTCGCTGCAAACCTTACAGAACTTCATGGTCTCAGTGGCCAGGAGCTCAATGCCCGTTCCAGTATCCAGCCAGATGACATCGAGACAGAGCTGGTCCTGATTCGCCATCTGGGCAGAACCAACGCTGGCCTCGCCCTGCAACGCTGGCGTCAGTTGACCGATAAATACGAACTGAACGGCGCCCAGGAACTCTATTATCAGGCCCTTGGCTGTGAAATTCGTATCCGTATGGGCGACATGCAAGCTGCACAACCGAACTGCGCAACCACACTGTCCCTATTGTCGGGAAGCCACGACCAGCCCGTTACCGAGGCCATCGCCTACAATGCGCTCGGATCTTTACATGCGCGGGAAGGGAAGCCGGAAGAGGCGCTCGATTTGTTTGAACGCGGTCTAGCCCTGGCTACAGAATCAGGAGACGCCGCCCTGCGCGTCACCTTGCTGCATAATCGAGGCGTCGCCCTGATGTTGTACGGTCTCACTGATCTGGCCATCGAGGCTTTCGAACTGGCCAATCAGGAGCATGGTTCGTTACCGAGTGACGATACCCTGCCCAAGGTCCTCGCCTATAACCTCGGTTACATGTCGGCACAGAAAGGTGAGCACGAGGCTGCGCTGGCCAGTTACGAGACCGTCATCCCCTGGTTGGAAGAAACCCGGCAGCTGGCAAGAACCTATATAGCCTATACCCAGGTCGCGCTTTCCCTGACCGCACTGGGCCGCCATCAGGAGGCACTCGAGCACCTGATCCCCTGGATGTCCAGAGATGATATTACTGTGACGCCCGATAGCGAAGCCCAGGCATACCTTGTGGTTGGTCAGGCATACCTTGGTCTGGGTGATTTTGACAACGCCAGGTCAAAGCTCACAACCGGCATCCGTATTGCACGGGAGAATGGTAATCCATCCCGACTTCGAGAATTGTCTCTGGTCTATGCGTCGATGCTGATTGAACTTGGGGAGTTCACAGCCGCCAGGGACAATTTACTGGATTTGATCACACTACTCAGTGAGTCAGGCCAGGGGTTGGACAATGCGCTTGAACTACTGGCAGATACGCACGCCGGACTGGGAAATTATCGGGATGCCTTCGAAGCGAGTAAAAAGTCGGCCGTTGCCAGCCGTGATGCGCAAAGTGAGACCTTTAACAGGCGCCTCAGCAACCTGCGGGTCACCAATCAAATGGACTTAAAAGACCAGGAGTTAGCCCTCGCTCGTGAACGAGCCAGGGCAGCGCTAGCCGGTCGCGAGCTCGATGAACTGACCAGAAACGCCGCCATCGTTGCTGCAATCCTTATTCTTGTCCTCATTTATCTCATTTTCAGTCGTCGCGCAGAGCACCGTGAGGCTTCCTTGCAGAGAGAACTTGCGGAAAGGCTTGAACAAGAAGTAAAAATTGCAACTCACGAGGTCGAGCTTGAACTCGCCAGGCGTCATGAAGCTGAACATACCCAGGCAGCCCTTGAGCTCAGATTGCTCAAAGACGAAAAACTGAAATCCATTGGGCGACTCACCGGTGGCGTAGCCCACGATTTCAACAACTTGATGACAGTCATCCTGCTTTCGGCCGAGATGCTGCTCGAGGATCTCACCGGCAAAAACCAGGCGCTCGCCCAGGACATCATCGGCGCCACCAACTCAGGTCAGGCAATAACGCGTGGTTTGCTCGCCTATGCACGCCAGCAGCCATTGAAACCCTCGCAGGTCCATCTCCACAACTATCTGAATGAAAACTTCTCACTCTTCAAAAGGACTCTGGGAGAGTCGTTTGATCTTCAACTGGACTTATCGCCGGACGACCCGGTCATCGAAGTTGACGTAGGTCAGTTGACAACCTGTATTCTGAATCTGATTTTTAACGCCCGGGATGCCAGCGCAAAGCAAAACGCTGTGATACGGGTCGTCGTTGCGAATACCGCGGACACAGTTTCCATCTCCGTCATCGACAACGGTTGCGGGATGACTGAAGACGAGGTTGCCCGTGCAGTTGAACCCTTTTATTCAACCAAGGCAGCCTCCGAGGGGGCTGGCCTTGGGCTGAGTATGGTCTACGGTTTTGTAAATCAATCAGGAGGTGAACTGCTGATTACCAGCGAACCCGGAGTGGGCACATCCATCGTAATAGTGTTTACTCGAGTTAAAAACATCGACGACGTCGCACAGGCGGAACCGCCTCCGGCACGGACACCTTCCGGTTCTCATGTCATTTTGTTCGTCGAGGACGAGGACAAAATCCGGGAGGTCAGTCGCCTTGCCCTGGAACGTGACGGCATAACGGTTATCGAGGCCGAAGATGGTGAAGATGCACTTGCAAGGCTCATCACGCTGCCTAAACTTGACCTTTTGATCACCGATCTGGTGATGCCCGGTAGTCTATCCGGGCTCAAGTTAATGGAGGCAGCCAGGCAGAATTTTCCTGATCTGCCGGTGATCCTCATATCCGGCTATGCCACCGATGTACCCGGGGATTGCATATTTCTCGGAAAACCCTTTTCGTTACGGGAACTACAGGAAGCTGTTCGCAAACAACTTGGTAGAGTTGCAGCTTAAGTCAGGAGGAAGGCCAAATTGACTAACAACGAACTGAAGTCATTCATCGCTGGCATGCCAAAAGCGGAACTTCACCTGCATTTCGACGGTACCCTTGAACCCGAACGCATGCTGCAACTCGCGGAAAAAAACAAGGTCAAGATTTCCTACGACAGCATTGAAGAGATCGAAAAAGCCTATCAGTTTACCGATTTGCAGAGCTTTCTTGATCTGTTGTACGAGGGTGCTGCGGTCATCAATACCGCCGAAGACTTTTATACCGTCACCATGGACTACCTCAAGCATTGCCGCGCGGAAAACGTTGTGCACACGGAGATTTCCTTTGACCCCCAAACCCACACTGAACGTGGACTCGCATTTGGCATTATGATCGAGGGCATCACCGGCGCGATGGAGGATGCAAAGCGAGACTGGGGTCAATCTTCTCTGCTGATTATGAGTTTCCTGCGCCACCTTTCCGAGGAAAGTGCCGAGATCACCCTGGAGGCCTCCCTGCCATTTCGGGACAAGATAGTTGCAGTGGGTCTGGATTCCTCGGAATTCGGGCACCCCCCTTCCAAATTCAAACGCGTATTCGCCCGTGCCAGAGCGCAAGGACTTCTCGGAATCGCTCATGCAGGTGAAGAAGGACCACCGGCTTATATTCATGAGGCACTTGATCTTCTAAAAGTCCAGCGTATCGACCATGGCGTTCGCGCCATTGAAGATCCGGAGCTGATGACAACGCTCGCGGCAAAACAAATACCCTTAACTGTATGTCCGCTTTCGAACGTTCGTTTATGTGTTTTCGACACGATGGCTGACCACAACATCCTCACGCTGCTGGATGCAGGACTGAATGTCAGTGTAAATTCTGATGATCCGACCTACTTTGGCGGATACGTCAACGCAAACTTCGATGCTCTGGTCACCGATCTGCAGTTGACGCAGGACCAGGCAGTCCGGCTGGCGCGAAACAGTTTTTCCGGCAGCTTCCTGCCGGAGGGGGATAAGTCGAAGATGCTGGATCGGCTTTCAGAATACGCTACTGGTTGAGACTGATCGTCTGCTATCGCAGTGTGCTGATGGCTTCTTCAGCCCTGTCCAGCGACAGAGTAATTCTGGTGCGTAGCTCATCCAGTTCAATCCCCTCAGTACTTTTCTTGCCTTCCATATACCTTGCGTATACACCATGGACAATGGCAGCTGATTTCCATCTGTTGAATCCAACATAGTAGTTGAGCTGCGATAGATCACGTCCGGTTCTGGCTGCATAACGTTCGCTCAGGTCTGATCGCTTCAGGAAGCCAGGCATGGCAGTCGGAGGATCGGCGTTCTCCGGCAAGTCATCATCCGCCTGCGACCATTGGTTTAATGCATAGGCAAGATCCGCCAATTGATCACCCAGTGTTGAGATTTCCCAGTCAACAACTGCCGCAACCCTGCCGTCCGGTCCGAACAGGCAGTTATGACAACCGTAATCCCCATGAACAATTCTAGCGGGGCCCTGGTCCGGCAGATGATCAAGAAAATATTTTTGCAATTCATGGGCTCTGGGATCGTCCAGCTGGGCGGCTTCAACGGAAGAAGTCCACGAACGATACCAGGTTTTTAGTTGCCGGCCGATATAGCTGTCGCGTTTACCCAGATCACCAAGACCCAACTCATCAGGATCCTGGGCGTGAAGATCAGCCAGCACGTCAATGAACGATTCGCCCAGTACGCCACGATTCTCCTCGGCCACCCACTGGCGAGAATCATCGCCGTTGTAGAGCGGATGGCCATGCACCATACCCATGACATAGAACCAGGCACCCGTAATCCCCGGATCCTCGCAGAACCCGAAAGCCTCTGGCACCGGGACCGGGGTAGGACCCAGTGCACTGATCAATGCCCATTCTCTACTCATATCATGGGCCTTGGGTAACAAAACTCCCTGTGGGGGTCTGCGGATTACCGCTTGCCGGCCATTCGAGTCATCAAGCTGGTAGGTCAGGTTGGAGTGCCCTCCCTCAAGCCGGGTCCATTTAAACGGTGGAGTCAACGAGGAAATATGCTCGGCGACCCACTTTTCTACCCTGGCAACATCGTACCCTTCCGGACTTGTTTCTGGATTCGTCACGCGCTACTCACTCTGATCTGGCGAATGGAACATATTCATACACTGCGCTCGATATTTCCAGCGCTGCCCTTTTTTTGAATCGCTACGCTTGCAAACGTGTCGTGTAGAACGCAAGGATCTCATCCACAGCATCCCGGGTCGGTTGACCCGCTTCATCGATCAGATGCATTGTCACCACACTGTGCGGCGCCATTGGCGTTCCTGTCCGCGCGGCCGCATCAGGTAATACCCGCGCCTGGAATCGGTCACCCAGCGCGGCCTCGTAGTCATCAAACCGCTGTTTTTTACAGAACGGATCACCTTCAAAGCGATAACCCAGCACCGTCAGGTCTTCATTTTCAAGCCGGTCTTTCACACATCTTAACTCTTCCTGATCGATTGCCATGCCGCCCGCTTTGAACAGAGGCAGAGATGGCTGAGATAAAACCGGTGCGAGAACCGATGGTTCGAGCATCAGGTTCAACGCGAAATTTCCTGTGAAACACATCCCTATGGCGCCCACGCCTTTACCACCGCATTCGTCGTGTGCGTGCCTCGCCAGCGCTCTCAACCAGTTGGTAATCGGGCTCGATTTATTGGCGGAGAAAGCATGAAACTCGCGACTGATACAAGCACGCGCGATGGAAGCAACGCCATAACCTGGTGTCGGTGGTCTCCCCGCATCACCAAACATGTGTGGCATCCACACGGTGAAACCAGCATCGCGGACCATACGCGCAAAACGGGCAACATGTTCATATATTCCTGGCATTTCAGACATCACAATCACACCGGGTCCACTGCCGGCAACATACACCGGTTTGGTGTCACTCCGAAACGTAAGCTCCCGGCAATCAAAGTCATCCAGTGGCTCCGGGTGTATCAGAAAGGGTTCTGTCATCAGTGGACTCCACGCACCAATTGGATCGGTCAGCATAAACGACAAATCAGTGCAAAGGTAGCGAGCCCATTGCGCACCTCGACTCGTGGGTGAAGGGAGAAAAGGGTATGCTCGGTGTTAGCACCAATTACTCCCGGAGTACACCATGAAACCGCATACAACTATCGAGACCCGACTGCCGGCCTGTGTCGCGAGGTCGTCCCCTGGAGCACCAGGCGCTCTTTTTTCCAAATCAATTTACCTGACCTTTTTCCTGATCCTGTTCACCATGGCTGCACAGAGCGAGGCAACGAATGAGGATAGCATTGGCAGTATCAGCTTCCCCACTTCGGCAACAGGTGATGCACAGGAGCACTTTCTGCGTGGCGTCGGTATCCTGCACAGCTTTGGCTGGAAGCAGGCTCGGCAGGAATTTCAAGCCGCGCAGAAGATTGACCCCGGATTCGCCATGGCCTACTGGGGAGAGTCTTTGTGTTACAACCATCCGCTGATCCCGGAATGGGACCGCAAAACGCCACAACAGGTATTGAACAAGCTGGGCGGGAGTTTAGAACAGCGCCTGGCCATGGCTCCCACAGCCCGGGAAAAAGGTTTTATCCATGCTGTCGATCAACTATTTTTCGGTGACGATAATACAATGGCGCGACGAACTGCGTATATGCTGGCGATGCGGGATATGCATGCTGAGTATCCGAAGGACGATGAAATCGCGGCTATCTATGCGCTATCGCTGCTGATGTCCGCAGATCGAGGCAGCAGTGGTCATCAGGCCAGAGTCAAGGCAGGTGCTATCGCCATGCAATTGCTGGCCCGCAATCCAGATCACCCAGGTGCGGCGCATTACACGATTCATGCTTTCGATGATCCGGTGCATGCACCCCTGGCACTGCCAGCTGCGTTAGTCTTTGCTGATATCGCCGCAGCAGTATCCCACGCCCGACATATGCCGGCACACATCTTCATTCAGCACGGCATGTGGGATCGTGTTTCAGCAAGTAATCAATCCGCATATGATGCGGCCGTGGCACTCTATGAACCCGGTGACAGTGTTGGCGATATGGTTCATGCCCTCGACTGGGGACAATACGGAGACCTGCAGCGAGGTGACTACGCTCGTGCTGAGCAATGGATCACAAGGATGGAATCCATCGTCGATAAAGCAGCGGGGCAAGCCCGCGCGGTGGCAACACTGCCCCTGGTCCGGTCACGCTACATTCTTGAGACCAGAGCCTGGAAAACTACCCATATCGATGAGAACTCAACGGCTCCGGAACTGCTTGCCGCAGGTATCAGCGCAACTCAGCTCGAAGACTTGAAGACCGCTCGAAGGGCCGAAAAGCTGCTTGCTTTCGCACTGGAGAAAGCCCTTTCGGACAAACAGGACTCCTACTATCGCAACAACAAAGCTTTGAAGATTATGCATGATGAGGTTGCCGGACTGATCGCTATCGAGGAAGGCCAGATCAATGCAGGTCTTACCCTGCTCAGTGAGGCCGTCGAAACCGCTGAATCTATGCGCGCACCGAATGGGGCACCGAATCCCATCAAACCACCACATGAACTCTATGGTGAAGCACTGGCCAGCGCTAACAGACCTGAAGACGCGCTTAAGATGTTTGAAAAATCCTTGCTGCGCACGCCGAATCGAACCTGGTCACTACTTGGTGCGGCCAGAGCGAATGTCGCCCTTGGCAATCCATCACAAGCCAGTAAACACTACAGCCGACTGGTTGAACTCTGGCGGGGGGATGATTTGCCAGGACTTAACGAAGCCAAAAACTACATTGCTGCAAGGGATGCCCCAGGCACCCCATAGTTGCCTTTGGCAGCATTATTCGGGAGTATCGTGTTCAGCCGGTCAGGTAACTCAAGGCTTGATCGAAGAAAATGAGGAGATTTAAGTGAATTTCGATTTCTCAAACGACGAGAAAATGATCCGTGACCAGGTCGCGAGATTTCTCAGTGAGCAGTGTGATTCAAAAGTAGTCAGGGGAATCCTGGAAGGCGATGAAAATTACTCACAAGGCGTCTGGACGGGGCTCGCTGAGATGGGCGTGATGGCTACCGCCATTCCTGAAGCTTACGGAGGTGTCGGCGCAGGATATCCGAGCCTTTGTCTGGTGGCTGAACAAATCGGCGCTCATCTGGCACCGGTTCCTTTTGCATCCTCGGTTTACCTGGCTACAGAAGCCTTACTACAGTTTGGATCGGATGACCAAAAAGAGTCGTGGGTTCCGAGATTGGCGTCTGGAGAACTCATCGGGACGCTCGCTGCTGATGCTGCCACATCATGTCGCGTTGAGGCCGGCAAACTCAGCGGTAAAAAAATGATCGTAGCTGATGGCGGGATCGCTGATTTCGCCCTGATTCTCGCAGAAGACGAAAAAGCCAGAATCGGATTATACCTGGTTGAACTTAATCACAATTCAGTTAAACGTGAAAATCTGCAGACAATCGATCCCAGCAAAAATTCCAGTTCCCTCTATTTCGACGCGGCAGACGCCGAACTGATCGGGGGGCTCGACGCAGGCATCGCCGAAATTGATCGAATCTATGACCGTGCGGCCGTGCTCGTTGCATTTGAACAATTGGGCGGCGCGGCGCGTGCACTGGATATGGCAGTTAATTACGCCAGAGAGCGTTTCGCATTTGGCCGGCCGATCGGCTCCTTTCAAGGTTTGAAGCATATGATGGCGGACATGTATGTGGCGCTAAAGCTGGCAGAGTCAAATTGTTACTTTGCAGCCTGGGCACTTGATACCCAGGCCGATGAGCTACCGCTTGCCGCCGCTACCGCGAGGGTCTCGGCAACCCAGGCTTACCAGCTTTGTACACGCGACAACATTCAGGTACACGGTGGCATGGGATTTACCTGGGAGTTTGATTGCCATCTTTACTACCGACGATCGAACTATCTAACGCTGATACTGGGGGGCCTCTCAGAATGGGAAGACAAACTGGTCGATTGCTTGCCAGATGAACGGGCAGCCTGACAGGCTCCCGAAAAGCAGACAGTTGTCAGTAACCAGATAAGGAGCAAGCAATGGATTTTAACGACACAAAAGAGGAAGCCGCTTTTCGGACCGAGGTTAAAGCCTGGATCGATGCCAATGCACCCACATACCTGGCGGAAAGCCTTGTCGCAAGTGGATTCGGTTCAACCGGAACGGGTGATAAGGACCCGCTCGCGGAAGCGAAAATGTGGCAGAAGAAAAAGTCCGATGCGGGCTGGGCATGTATCCAGTGGCCAGAAGAATATGGCGGTCGCGGCGCGACCCCTATGGAGAGTGTTATCTGGAACCAGGAAGAGGGATTCTACAGCAAGCTTTCCGGCACCTTCATCATCGGCCAGGGTATGTGTGCACCCACCCTGATGGCTTATGCAGATGAGGATCAGAAACGCCGTTACCTGCCAAAACTTGCGAGTGGCGAAGAAGTCTGGTGCCAACTGTTCTCAGAACCGCAAGGTGGCTCAGATCTGGCGGGTTTGCGGACTCGCGCGGAACGCGACGGTGACAACTGGGTGATCAACGGGCAAAAGATATGGACCTCAGGAGCCCAGTACAGTGACTTCGGCATACTCATCACCAGAACGGACCCTGAAGTGCCGAAACATCGTGGCCTGACCATGTTCTTTCTCGACATGAAATCGCCGGGAATAGACATCCGCCCGATAAAGCAGGCAAATGGGGAAAGTGGCTTCAACGAGGTTTACTTCGACAATGTCATCGTTCCGGATGCACAACGCCTGGGCGAAGTTGGTGGCGGCTGGCAGGTTTCTTTAACGACGCTGATGAACGAGCGTCTCGCGATTGGCGGTGGCATCGCAACTGGTTTTCCCGAAATCAAAGCACTGGTCGAGACTTTGCCAATGGGCGACGGCTTTGCTATCGACAATCCGGCTGTACGCTCGAAACTTGCCGACTGGTATGCGAAAACTGCAGGATTACGCAACACTGCCGCACGGGCGATGACCGCCTTGTCTAAAGGCGAGGTACCGGGACCGGAAAACTCAATCGGAAAACTCGTCGCCGGTGGCATGATGCAGGATATCGCCAAGTACGCAATCGACTTGCAGGGACTCAAAGGCGTGATAGTCGATCCCGAACTGGCGGTAAGTTCAGCAAGGTTCCAGGCAATGCTGCTGCGCTCACCAGCCGTTCGAATTGAAGGCGGCACCGATCAGATCCTGCGTAATATCATCGCCGAACGGGTACTGGGGCTACCCGAAGATATGCGCGCCGACAAAGGAATTCCCTTCAGTCAGATTCCGTCTAACACAGGTTCCACGGGGAAGACCTCCACCAGCCGTTAATTACAGCTTTATTCGGATGCGTAACTGCATGAATTAATTAACTTTATTCGTGCGGAAACAAACCAACCGAAAGCGAATGACGCAAGCCCATCCTGTTGGCACTGGAACGATTCGTTTCGCCTGGCTTTCCTGGCCATTGAACTATGCCCACCGTAAGGGGCCGATTTGCTTGTTTGACTTCTATAAATATGTGTATAAACTCCCGCCCCAGCTAGAAAGTTAGTCTTGCATTTATTTTCACCACTTCGATGTCGTACCTCGTCCTGTAGTTTATAAGTAATAGTCCCACTTCCTGCCACCAAGACCAATTCGCCATATTGACAAAAATGGTGAATTATTTACTTTTAAATCAATAGGATACAAATTATGTCAGATACAGTTACTGGAACAGTCAAGTGGTTCAACGAAGCTAAAGGTTACGGATTTATTTCTCAGGAATCAGGTCCGGACGTCTTCGCTCACTTTAATGCAATCGTTAGCACAGGATTCAAAACCCTTGCTGAAGGCCAAAAAGTTGAATTTTCGATTACCCAGGGTGCAAAAGGCCCACAAGCCGAGAACATCGTAGCGGTATAAGCTTCAGGGAATGATCGCATAACGCGATCTTCATGGACCTTAAGAGAAGGCCGGACCGAAAGGTGCGGCCTTTTTTTTGGGTGTAAAAAACGACCGGCTGACCTATTAACGTTTACGCTCCTCTGTGACATGATTGTTGCAACCCGAAGCTCTGAGCCTGAAGAAAAATGCCTGAAAAACTGAACGAACTGACCACTGCTGAACGCCACGTGATTATCGACAAAGGCACCGAGCCGCCTTTTGCAGGTAAATACGACGATTTCTTCGAAGGCGGACTGTATGTGTGCCGACAGTGCGAGACCCCGCTGTATCGATCAGCGGACAAGTTTCATTCCCATTGCGGCTGGCCAAGTTTTGACGACGAGATCGAAGGTGCGGTAAAACGCAATCGGGACGCGGACGGTGTGCGAATCGAAATCGTATGTGCTGCCTGTGATGGGCATCTCGGGCACGTGTTTGAAGGAGAGGGACTCACCAACAAAAACATCCGACATTGTGTCAATTCAATTTCGATGAAATTTGTCAGCTCGGAGGCAGGCGAGTAGACGCCTGTTATGCCGAAGCTGTGGGCATTTATACCGAAGCTGTGGGCACTGCGCGCATCAGGGGAAGCCGCACTGTGACAATCACACCCTGGGTGTCTTCTCGATTCTGGGCTTCTATCGAACCACCGTGAAAATCGGTTATGACACTCGCGATATAGAGCCCCATACCAAGATGCGAGGACGACGAATCCAGACCAGGTCGCTTTGATACCATCGAGTCGAACAGCTTGTCTTCCGATTGCGGCAAGCCGGGTCCGTCATTAATTACGCGCAACACCGCCTGTCCTTGCTCCAGCGTGAGCCTGACTTTAACTGCACTGCCAGTTACAGCAAACTCAACCGCATTATCGATCAGCTTATCCATTAACTGTGCTATCAGGTCCGGTGCCCCGCTCAACCACAGGGTCGTAACCTCAATACTGCGCTCGAACCTGCTATTGGGATAAGCCGCTTCGTAACCACTCACACAACCGGATACCAGTTGTGCAAGGTCGAACGACCTCAGTTCGTCGTCATTAAGACTTTGTTCAAGACGTCGAGCCTCACTCATTTTGTTCAGGATCATGGTGAGTCTGCGCACTCCGGTATGGGCACGCTCTACATAGACAGCTTCATCACCTTGTAATTTTTCCACGCTAATATTTTCCAGTGATGAGCGGATGACAGAGATTGGTGTCCGGAGTTCATGTGAGAGCCGGCTCGCCATGTCTTCCAGATACTGGTTGTACTGCTGCAGCCTTCGCGTTGTACCAGCGAGCTCTGATTGCAGAGTCCCAAGTTCATCGGCTGAACGTCCGTCCTCAATCGGAACACGTAACCTGCCCTGGGCGTCAACCGATGCGACCAGACTTTGACGAATTTTATCAATACGCCGAATAATCCATCCAGACAACACCAGCCAAACCATCAGTCCGGCTAACAGAGATACGCCGGTGCTAACAAAGAGGATCAGCTGCCAATACTCACGCAGTTTCACGATATCATCGTTCATCTGAGCAATTAACAGCGCCCCGGCAATCTCTCCGTCAATCCTCACAGGATATGCGACCGAAAATCTACCCAGAGCACCATCCACAGGGAAAACAGCAGCACGCGGAACGCCTGTCAGCGCGGAAGAAATGTGAGGACCTGTCGGGACTGATGGATCCGGCGCGGTGCGTTCGCGGGCACCAGGTCCAAAGTCGTCCCAAAGCGCCTCGCTTTGACTGTCATCGACGCTTTCCGCGATAACCCGCTGATGGGCATCCAACAACCAGGCCTGGCCGACGGCAGCTGATTCCAGAAATCCATCGAGTACCTTGTCCCGCACCAATAAGGTTCCAAGCATCTCCAGCTGTGAAGGATCGGCACTCCCCATGATGAACTTGATGCTTCGCTCCGCTGCATCATCAACATCTGCCACTGCCACAGCAAATCCTCTACCCAGCATTGAAACCGGCAGGCTGAGCTCCAGATTGTATCCATGCTCTGTGGCCAGCCAGGTTCCTTGAATCGCGGACTCCTGGCGTAGCGAGCGCCCACCGCTGGTGACAACGTTAGCGTACGCGGCACCGGGTTGTCTTACAGCAATGGTGTAACGTTGATAGTTACCCGCGTTATCAATCAATCCAAGCTGAACATGGTCATTCTGGTGTACGCTGAGACTGTTGATCGCGCGATAAACAACAACATCATCCAGCACCGATAAATGCAGCGACAGGACATCATCAAAAACACCAATCCTCAACCTGAAAGACAGGGATTCCGTTTCATAAGCGGCATTAATAACCTGCATATTCTCGACGTTGAATTCGACGAACTCATTAGAGTCCCATTCATCATCCCTGCCGTCGAGAACAACTTCGCGGACTAATTTGCTGGCGTATAAATCACGTCCGGGTACCAACTCGGGAATAAACCTGGCGCGTCTGACAAGCTCAGCGTTTGAACCGAATCGGTCAACCAGCGCGCGTGCACTCGCCAGCATGTTTTTCTTCATGCCGTGTTCGAGTGCAGCAATCCAGTAGCCGATGGTTATCTGACCGAACAGCGGGACAATGAGTATCAGCAGAATCGGCAATATCAGTGGCAGCCGCAACGAGCGAAACCACGTCCCAGAGTTCATGATTCGTCAATCCACCGATAACCCATGCCATAAACCGTATCGATACAATTGAAGCTCGAATCTACTTCGATAAATTTTTTCCGAACGCGCTTAATGTGGGAAGTGATCGTTGCGTCATCCACCACAATCTTCGATTCCGACATCAACTGCGCTCGGCTCTTGACGTGGCCCACATGGCGAACCAGGGCATGCACCATCCAGAATTCAGTCAACGTCAAGTCAATCCCAACACCATCCCAGGTACATGAAAACCTTTGCTCATCAATTTTCAATTTCTTGCGTTCGATGACTTCAGTCGAACCGGCGCCTGGTTCCGCCATGATCTGTATGCGCCGAAACAGCGCTGCAACCCGGGCAATAAGGTGCGGCAGGCTGATATCTTTCGTCAGGTAGTCGTCGGCTCCCATTCGTAGCCCACTGACAATGTCAAAATCACTGTCCCTGGCACTCAGAAAAATGATCGGAAGGGTCTGCGAGCGTTGGCGCAACCACTGGCACAATGCGAAGCCGCCATCGATTTCATCGGCAAGACCAATGTCGATAATCGCTAGATCCGGCAGGCGGTTTGCAAACACCCCTTGCGCCTGTGCGCGATCGCTGAATCCAAGCACCTCGTAACCCTGTTTACGAAAGCTATCTGAATAGTTTTCGCGCAACACGTCATCGTCCTCAACAATTGCGATCCGTTGTGTCATTTAGGTATTTTCACTTTTTGGCCACATTTGGTCAGCACTGTTTCAGAATTGGCTCCTAAAGATGCCTGATTTAGCCGGCTTAATAAACCTCATGCATCGCACTTGATGCTAATCAGATTAACTACGGAGAACAATGATGAGATTGAAAACACTAACTGCAGCGGTCGCCTTGATGCTTGCCGGCAGCAACGTCCTCGCCAGCAATACTGACACACTGCCAGAAGAAAACCGCGGCGCGATCACAGGATTGGTCGTCGGTGCAAGCGTCGGAGGCCCTATTGGCGCCGGGCTTGGCGCAATCATCGGCGGTGGTCTGGTGGGTAAACTGGTGGGCGTCAGTCGTGTAAACACCGAAATGTCTGCAAAGTTGCTCAAGGACGCCAGCGAGCAGGCCATGCTGAACTCCCAGGTGAAGGATCTGGGTCGCGACCTTGACCGGGTTATAAAATTCCAGAGTGAGAATTCGCGGGACCGGGAACTCAGCGTCCAGTTCCGAACAGGCTCTGCCCAAATAGAACCCCACTATCGCACTCAACTCGATAAGGTAGCCGATGTACTCGCGAGGAATAAAAGTACGCGCATCGATCTCTCCGGATTTGCTGATCGACGGGGCGATGAAGCGTACAACCAGAAGCTTTCCGAGGATCGTGTCACTGAAGTGCGCCAGTACCTGCTTAGCCGGGGAGTTTCACCCGATCAGGTTTATGAATTTGCCCATGGTGAAAAACAACCGCTACACACCGAGGAATCTCCCGAAGCACACTTTTTCGATCGCCGAGTCGTCGTGCAGTTTTCGCTCGACCCGATCTCGGATCTTGCTACCCGATAACCGGGTATTTTATGGGGCGCCCCGGTTTCTTCCGAGGCGCTCTTTTTTTATCCCTTGCCTCGACTCCGCCAGGCAGGTCACTGGACAACAAATCCAGGCGACTATATTCTCCTGTCCCCGGTCGTAAAAACAGATCCCGAATTGCCGCAACTCGACATCTATGGTCAGAATCACTCGCCCTGGGTTCAGGCCGTACTGCTCGGTGCTCACGAGCGAGGCTCCTCGCATTCTCTGCGCACCGCGCCACCGTGGTCACTGTTTAAACAGTGGGGCGTGATGATGCCTGCGGCAAGCATGGATGGAGAACCGTGGCAACTCGAGTCAGCCAGCATACTCCAACAATTGCACTTCGATGCTATTTCTCCCCTCGATCTGAAAGCAATCTATACAGCCTGGACCGGCGTCCTGCATCGCACTGATAACGCATGGCGTTTCTTTCATCGCTTTAGTCTTGCGGGCGATCAGAATCCGTCTCTACCGATACGGCTGCGAAATAATTTTCTGCGTAGCTTCGCGACATTGTATTTTTTCCTGCTTATACGCTTCAGGGTCTCTCGCCTTAAACAAAACGAAATCAACTCAGGTGATCAGTTTCTTTATTGGGAACGGCAATTAGAAGCGGTTGAAGGACCCTTTCTTGGCGGCTCGACGCCGAATACTCCAGACTTCATGCTTTTTGGAGTCATCCAATGCCACTGCAGCATTCCCGTGCCACCTGTTGCCGCACTTCAGGAAGACCCGCGGCTCAACCGGGTCAGGGAGTGGATCGGGGCCATGCAAAACCGCTTCAGCGGATATCAACACCTCTATTCCGGCGCTTATTTCAAACCTGCGCCACCTCCACCTGCTCAGGCAAGCCTGCTGGAACAGTCTGTATTCTGGCTGGGCGCAGCGTTCATGATCGCCTGCTTCCCGGTTACGGTTCCGCTGATTGCCTATTTCGTCACACACGTACCGCGCTAGGATGAATAATTGGCCCGCAACGGACCACCCGGATCGATCGCATCAAAGGGATAACAGGTCACCAGATACAGAACATCAAGCGACTGATCAATGTACCACGCTTCATTTTCGCTGCTGTCTGTAACGCTGACATCGACCAGTTTATAACCAATCCATGCACCATCTTGTTTTTGTAGCAGAAACCGATCCCCTATCTCAGCCTGGCGAAGGAAGGACAGGTGGGTATCTCGATGCCCTGCGACAATACTGGTGCCCGTGTGGCCGGGCAATACTGTGCCATCCATATGACCCGGGCCAAAGGCCAGCGAGCTGCCCTGAGCACCTGCGAGGATGTACAGTGTCGTTCCTGTACCCGGATGGTTAAGCCTGGCCACGGGGCGTGTATCCGCCCAGGGCCAGGGTCTGTGGCTCGGCTCGCCGGAACTGATGGAATCAGCCCAGACACTCGCAATCAGCTGTTGCGCTACCTGGGCTTTAAGGTAAATCCAGGCAGTGTTACCCCATAAGATCATGGTTAGCAGCAACAACAAGATTGGAATCAATCCCTGCCTCAACCGGGGTTCAGCTTCTCCTGATTGACTGACGGCCCTGGCCGTTGTGAAAGTCTGCATCACGCTCTCGTCCAGGTCCGCAGCCGCCACTCGCGCCAGAAAAAAACAGTCAGTGCCAGACCCAGCGTCAATAATCCAGTCCAGAGTGTCACCATGCCAGAGGTTGCTGTCCTCGGATAGCTAACAGCGGTTAAGTCTTGTCCCTGGGCGATCAGATTAGGCACAGCCGAACTTTTTAACTTGTCCCACTCATAACGTCTGACAACTTCTTCTACAGCGACCAGACTGGTGTGACTGGAAACA
The DNA here is from genome assembly GCA_021773555.1 of Gammaproteobacteria bacterium. Taxonomy (GTDB): domain Bacteria; phylum Pseudomonadota; class Gammaproteobacteria; order Pseudomonadales; family Azotimanducaceae. The sequence continues at coordinate 27,905 of JAJFKA010000034.1, read as the reverse complement.
AGTTCATGTGCCAGCGCCACGTCGATGATTTCCTGTCGCAATTGCTGCGGGTCACCGCCCGCTATCTTTTCATCTTCAAGGCTCTCTATTTTTGCCCTCGCCCAGAGCGCTCCAACACCGGGGTGGCGAAACTCACCTTCCAACGACAGGGTTTCGTGCCAGGATTGCATTGCCGTCTCGCCGCGAATCTCGACGTCCCCGGACAGTTCTGTTCCTCGCGCAACGACAAGCAAGGGTTCCATCAGGTATAAGGCTGGAATTCGTTGCGGATATACCTCGACGGACCCGGGCCACTGCACTGAAATACCGGTTGCCATGGGGTTATCCAGTTTTTCGAAAAGCACTTCCATCCGTTCACCAACCTCGGCGACATCACCGATATGGGTGAACGTACCAGCACCGAACTGCGCCGCCTTGCGCATGAACAGACTGTTCGGAGCGGACCCGATACCAACCGTGAACAGCGCGCTATCGGCGAGTTGGGATTGAATCTGGGCAAACAGTTGATGCTCGTTACTCACAGCTCCGTCGGTGATGAATACGATGTGCTTTGCATGACCTTCCAATGCCTTCGGGGCGAGCGCCATGGTAAGGGCGGCGGCCATTTCTGTGCCGCCGTTTGCCTCGAGTGACCCAACCCACCTTGTGGCAAGCTCGATATTATCGTCTCGCGCCAGCACGGATTCTTCGAATAATCGACGCGGAGAAAAATTAAATTCGATCACATTAAACTGATCTGCCGGCCGCAGGCGCCTGATAGCCAGTTGCAAACTTTTCTTCGCCTGCTGGATACTGCCACCCTTCATGGAGCCGGAAGTATCAATGACAAAGACCATGTCCCGCGGCAAGGGCTGCGCTGCGGTCGAGACCTGTGGAGGCAATATCATCATTACCACGTAGTCCTGTGCCTCCACCCGTTCTTTGAATATCGCGGCAGTTGGTACGGCATCGAGTACGGGCACCCAGTTGAGGACAAAATCACGGTCCATTGGCACGACACCCTGGCTCAACCTGATCCGGTGAACATTTTTGATCGTTTCCACATCCAGCACGTGATACGCGCTGGAAATCCGCTTCACGGGCATTCCTGCGTCCAGCCTGATATCAATCGAAATCCCACCATCGGCGCGCTCGGCAACCATCTGTGAAGTAACCGATTCATCCCTGGAATCGAGGAAACCGGAAGACCCTGTTTCGGTATCAGCATCGCCCTCGGCGACGGATGCAGCCGGCTTGTACCGCGGTGTAATCGTCATGGGAAAACGCAGCTCAAATCGGCCATCCAGGTAGTCTGCAATCTGGACAAATCGAATACTGACGGCAATGCTCTCCCCCGGTGCGATATTGGCAACCGACTGGGTGAAAAGATTGGAGCGCAGTTGTTCCACCAGCGCTGCAGTTTTGCCAGCGGACCGGGCTTTGATAAAAATCTGCCGTGCCTGCTGTTTTTCCTTGATGCTTGCCGATATTACTCTGTCTCCCACCCTGATTTGCATCGCGTTCACAGCCGCTGTCTCGGGTAGCGGAAAGACATAAACTGCTTCCTGCCAGTCGGCAGTCTGGTTTTCGAAATGCTGGATCAGATTGACCCGGGCCACCATGCCACTGATTGCATAACTGACCTCGCTCTTCACATGCACGGCGGAGGTGTAGCCTCCCTGCGGGTCCTTAAACAGCAGTTTTCCCGCATTGGTTGTCTCAAGATCTGCCGCCGTACTCGCGGCAGCACCACCGAGCAGGCTTGCGAGCATCAGGACCCGGAAAATCCCGTGTCCCCGGCTCCTCTTCTCAGGAGAATAATCACATGGCGTTTTCATCACTACCTCAAGTCATCCAAATTCAGTACAGTAAACCGGATGAGTCAGACAGATTTCTGTTCGAAAAACGTCGACAATCTGACCAATAATGAAGAACCAGCCGGGACCGAAGAGGCGATGAGTACACAATGAGTATTACGGATAATCTTGAAGCCCGGCTTGCGGCCGGCAAGGATGACGCACTCCTGAGACTTGGTCTTGGTACGGCTTACTTCAATCAAAACGATTTAGAACGCGCAATTCCACACCTTGAACAGTGTATCGCCATGAATCCGAAGCTTTCCGCAGCCTACAAGTTTCTGGGTAAAGCGCTGACCAGACAGAATGAAACCGAGCGCGCTAAACTGACCTTCGAGCAGGGTTTAACCATCGCTAACCGAGAGGGAGACAAGCAGACAGAGCGCGAAATCACCGTATTCCTGAAAAAGCTGTCAAAATAGATTGACCGGAATCAACACCTCAGGAACAAATCTGTACCCGCATCGATTGAATCGCGCGAAATACGGAAGAACTTGCGCGCACTGGCTCGTCCATCACTTTGATATTTGAAAACCGTTTCATGATTTCTTGCCAGAGAACACGCAGTTGCATTTCAGCCAATCGATTTCCCAGACATCGATGCACGCCAAAACCAAACGACAGATGTTCGCGTGGTCTGGCTCTGTCAATAATGAACTGATCAGGGTCTGAAATTGCACGCGGGTCCCGGTTACCTGACAGGTACCACATGATAACCATATCCCCTTTGCGTATTTGTTGGTCGTGCAAGGAAAAGTCCTTAACCGCTGTTCTGCGCATGGCAATAAGCGGTGTCTGCCAGCGAATGATCTCTGGTACCATCGAATCGATCAATCCATGATCGGTGCGCAGTTTTTGATATTGGTCGGGAAACTCATTTAGCGCGTACAATCCACCAGTAATCGAATTCCGTGTTGTATCGTTACCCCCGACCAGCAACAACACCATATTTCCTAACAGCTGACGCGCGCTCATGTTTCTCGTTTCCGGTTGCCAGGCAAGCATGGAAATCAGATCGTCACCAGGTACCGTTCTGGATTTACGTTCATCCCAGGCCGCCTGGAAGTATTCGCCCATTTCCGCCAGGGTTTCATAAAAAGCACCGCCCGTGTTCGCGTAAGCCGGATCGTCGGCGTTGCTGATCGCATTGGACCAGGCGATTAGCCTCAGCCTGTCCGCCTGGGGCACGTCCAGCAATGTTGCGAGCATACGCCCGGTCAGCTCAACTGAGACCTCGGAAACCCAGTCGAATGTCTCTGACCGGGGCAATCCGTCGAGGATTTCTCCAGCCCGCTGCCTGATGAGGCTGGTGAGTTCAGCAAGCCGTGCAGGGGCAAGTCCGGGTGCAACCGCTTTTCGTTGCGGGCCATGGTCGGGAGGGTCCATCGAGATAAAGTTGGGTATTTCATTACTCGAAGAGGGTGTTCCTGTAATTGTCACGCCGCCAAATTGAAAAGATGACGAAAACACCTGGTGATTTTTTTCCACCGCCATGATGTCGTCGTAACGCGTTATCGACCAATAGGGTCCATACTGGCTTTGCGCGCAATAATGGACTGGCGCTTCATCACGCAATCGCCGGAAGTAGGGCCCGGCAACATCGTGGCGATACAGTTCAGGGTTGGCCACATTAATTGCTGCAAGCGGAATGTCATAAGGATCGAGGCCAGGGTCCACCGGGGTGCGCGTCCGGCGCGCCGATACCCACTTCGCTGCATCCTTCGCTTTGTCTTTAAGGTGTTCAACTTGTTCAGGCATCATTCGTTTCGCGTGGACAATCACATACAGTATAGCCCTGTTTGATGCTGAGCCAACATTGTTTAGCCCAGGACTCGCAGCACCGATGCGCCCGGTTTTTTGATGGCGAGTGTCAGGGGTTAAAGGAAGGTGTGCTGGTTGGAAAGTTGATAAACTACCTCCCTGGAGGTAGAAAGACCTCAGCCGACTGACCTGACGAACTGGCTTAGCCAGGGAATGGTCCTGAGGCCTAAAAAAAGTGCATCCGACCCGCAGGCGGATGCGGCAATAGCACCCAGGGGAATGTCGTTATGGATACCACCGCAGACTTTAATTCAATGTTTGCAACACTGATCGATGAACGTCGCCCGGACAAGCAGAACGACCTGCTGAAACTCTTCGCCAGAGTTTTCTGGCACAGAGTTCCCGTCGATGAACTAGTCGAACTCGATCTTTCCGACGCCTACGGCGCAACCCTCATCGCCTACCGAATGCTGGTTCATTCGGACACGCAGCAAATTGACGACCCGGTCCACATCCAGATCAGCAACCCGGATTTCGAGCAGGATGGCTGGCAGTCCCCGCACACGATCGTAATGATCCTGCACCAGGACATGCCTTTCATCACTGACTCCATCATGCTGGAACTCAGCCACCGCGAGTTGACTACCCACAAGATGCAAAACAATGTATTTCAGACCAGTCGCGAAAATGGCCGGCTGGTCGATCTTCCGACGTCAGGAAATCACGAAACCCTGATTTTCGCGGAAATTGACCGCATCAACCCGGACGAGTTTGCGCTGCTGGAAAGTAGACTGCGTGAGGTACTCGGTGAGGTTCGCCAGGTTGTACAGGACTTCCAGCCCATGAAACAGAAAGTGGAAGAGCTGATCGGCAAGCTGGACCAGATCTCCAGTATTGATGCTGACAAGCTTAATGAGACGCGGATATTCATGCAGTGGTTGTTGGCAAACCATTTTACTTTTCTCGGTTACCGTGAATTTAAGATCGAGAACGGCTGTGTTGAACAAGTGATTGGCTCTGAACTCGGTGTCCTTAAATTACGCAATCCGGCCAGCCCTCGCAAGCTGGCAGAAATGCCGGAACGTACCCGCCTGTTTATTCTCGAGCAGGAGCTGTTGTCGTTCAGCAAGTCCGGCACACGTTCACGGGTTCATCGACATGCGTACCCGGATTACGTGGCAATCAAGTTGTTCAATGAGGAAGGCATGGTCATTGGGGAATGTGGGTTTCTTGGTCTCTACACCTCGATTGTGTACACCGAGCACCCGGGCGGTATTCCCGTTATCGGCCCCAAGGTACAACGCATTCTGTCCCGCTCGGGCCTCAATCCCAGCGGTTTCAATGGCAAGTTGCTGGCACAAGTGCTCGCCACGCATCCCAGAGATGAGCTGTTCCAGACTTCTGAAGACGAGTTGTTTGAAACTTCCATGGCCATCATGCACAACCATGAACGCAGCAAGGTCAAACTCTACGTCCGCGCCGGTCGCTATGGCCTGTTCTATTCCTGCCTCGTGTATATCCCACGAGAGCTCTATAACACGGAGCTCAGGCTTCGAGTTCAACAAATGCTGATATCAGCGTTTTCTGCCATTGATGCAGAGTTTTATTCCTATATCTCCGAATCCATTCAGGTCCGAACCCAGTTTATCCTGCGCGTACACCCTTCTACCCCGCTGCAATACAACGTCAAAGAACTCGAAGCGCAAATCGTCGAATTAACCCGGGACTGGAGTCAGGATTTGCAACACCTGCTGATCAAGGATTATGGAGAACTCCAGGGTCGTCGTTATGCACGATCATATCTGGACGCTTTCCCATCCAGCTATCGTGAAACTTTTCCCGTACGTACAGCGTTCTACGATGTAAAACATCTTGACGATTTGAGCGAGCAGAGAAATCTGGCGATGCGTTTCTATCGGAGGCCCGAAGATGAGGAAAAATTTGTTCACCTGAAAATCTATCATCGTGGTGACTTCCTGCCTTTGTCCGATATCCTGCCAATGCTGGAAAATCTTGGCCTGCGAGTCATCGGTGAACACCCCTATCAGATAACTGCACGTGAGAAGATTCCCTGCACCATCCAGGACTTCCACCTCTCATTCGGCGAAGCGCTTGATCTCAGTCGTATCGGAGACGTCTTTGAAGAAGCCTTTATCCGCATCTGGTATGGCGATGCGGAAGACGATAGTTTCAACCGCCTGGTGTTAATCACGCGAAAAAGCTGGCGCGAGGTTTCTGTGTTGCGCGCTTATGCCCGCTACATGAAGCAGATTCGAACCGGATTCAGCCAGGCCTTTACGGCAGATACTCTATTGAAACACCATCACATCACACTGCTTTTACTGGACTATTTCATCACCCGATTCACACCCGGAGACCAGCAACGAGGTCTTGTTGAGATTGCAGAGGAGATTCGCCTGGCGCTGGAACAGGTCAACCTGCTCAATGAAGACAGGGTGCTGCGCTTGTACCTTGAATTGATGGAAAATACCCTGCGCACCAACTTCTTCCAGCTGGATAAGAACGGCGAACAGAAAACCTATATTTCACTGAAGATCAATGCGCGCAATGTGGCTAGTATTCCAGAACCTCGACCCGCGTTCGAAATATTCCTGTACTCGCCGAGGGTTGAAGGCGTCCACTTGCGAAACGGAGAATTTGCTCGCGGCGGATTGCGCTGGTCTGATCGTCAGGAAGACTTCAGGACCGAAATTCTGGGGCTGGCAAAAGCGCAGTCAGTGAAGAACGCCTTGATCGTACCGACCGGAGCCAAAGGCGGCTTCATCCTTAAACGCCGAACAGAAACCCGTGAAGCCTTTCTCGAAGAGGGCGTAGCCTGCTACAAACAATTTATCTCCGGCCTACTCGATGTCACCGACAATCTGGTTCAAGGCGCCGTTGTCCCGCCGGATGATGTCGTACGTTACGACGGCGACGATCCTTATCTGGTCGTTGCGGCTGACAAAGGCACTGCAACGTTTTCCGATATTGCTAACGAAATCGCTGAGTCTCGTTCATTCTGGCTGGGCGATGCTTTCGCCTCTGGTGGCAGCAACGGCTATGACCATAAGGCCATGGGTATTACTGCCAAAGGTGCATGGATTTCTGTGCAACGGCACTTCCGTGAGCTGGGACTGGATGTCCAAACTGAACCGTTTACCGTAATCGGAATTGGTGACATGTCAGGTGACGTGTTCGGAAACGGACTATTGCAATCCCGGACTACTCGACTGGTCGCAGCATTCAACCATATGCACATCTTTATCGATCCGAATCCCAATGCAGAGGCCAGCTTTGAAGAAAGACAACGGCTATTCAATCTGCCACGCTCGAGCTGGTCTGACTATAACGAGGCGCTCATCTCCGCTGGTGGTGGAATCTATTCAAGATTACAAAAATCCATTCTGATCACAGATGCCATGAGTACCCTGTTTGATATTCAGGCGAACAGCCTTTCTGCAGACGAACTAATCAGGCATCTGCTCAAGGCTAAAGTTGACCTTATCTGGAATGGAGGAATTGGCACTTACGTGAAAGCCGCTACAGAGTCAGACGACGATGCGGGCGATCGTTCAAACGATACCTTGCGGGTCAACGCCCGGGACCTTCGCTGTCGAGCTTTCGGCGAGGGTGGCAATCTGGGCATGACCCAGCGCGCGAGGATCGAATTTTCTTTAATTGGTGGATGCGTCAACACCGACTTTATCGACAATTCAGCTGGTGTGGACTGTTCGGACCATGAGGTCAATATCAAAATACTGCTCAACCAGCAAATCGAGGAAGGCGAGCTCACCGTCAAGCAACGTAACAAACTGCTGGTGAAGATGACCGCAGAGGTTTCGGACCTGGTCCTGGATAACAACTATCGACAGGCCCAGGCATTGAGTCTCGCTCAGCGACATTGCCAGAACCGGCTTCCAGAGTACATTCGCCTGATCAATACCCTGGAGAGCGAACAACAGCTCAATCGGGAACTGGAAGATATTCCACCAGACGAGGTCCTGATGGAGCGAGCCCAGCATGGCCAGAGCCTCACGAGACCGGAACTGGCCGTGCTGCTCAGCTATACAAAACTGTACATCAAGAACCAACTGCTCCGATCCGAAATGGACAGTTACGAAAACCTGAAGAACGCTGTTTTACTTGAGTTCCCGGGAAGTCTGCGGAAAAAGTACACGAAGCAGATGTACCAGCATCCACTCCAAAGAGAAATTATTGCTACTCAAATCGCCAATGATGTTGTACATCATATGGGGCTGAGCTATATCACTCACCTCAAGGAATTCGTTGGAGGTAGCTGCATTGAAATAATCCAGGCCTACGACGTCATGATCGACGCATTCAGTATCCGCGATTTCTGGCGACAACTGGAAAAAGCTCTCGATATGAACGCCGAAGATAAGCTGGAATTGCAACTGGACCTAATGAAGCTGGGCCGCAGAGCAACACGCTGGTTCCTGCGGCATCGGCGCGGACTAAAAAATGTGTCCTCGATCATCTCATCCTGTCGACCGGGTATTGAGCAACTGCGGGCTGAGCAGCGCTCGGTGCTCGGTGAAGACGCCTGGCAGGCCTGGCAGAACGACGTGGAGAGATACGTCACCGCCGGTTGCCCACGGGACGTTGCGCAAGGTTGCGTGGGTGCGTCCAGCGCGGTCGCCGCATTGCCGATCATTGATGCTTCCGAGGAAAGTGGTGTCGACGTAGTCCGCGCCGCAGAAACCTACGCACACATTGGCGACGCTTTGGAGTTTCACTGGATTATGGATCAGCTGAATCGTGTGGAAACGCACACCCATTGGCAGGCCATGGAGAGAGATGCGCTTCAGGATGAGTTCGTTACCAGGCGCGGTAGTCTTGCTGCCCAGGTTTTGATAAGCCAGAATCAGGCCGGAAGTGCAGAGGAAGGCGTATCCGCATGGCTGGGAGAACATGAGGAATTCGTGAGCAGTTGGTTTCAGGTAATCGATGATGCAAAGCGAACCGGAATTCAGGATTTTGCGTTGTTTTCCATGACCAGCAGAAAGCTCGGTGACCTGATGCGCAACTAGTACGGGTCATGGGATATCAGCTGATCCTCCTGACTTCTGCCAACTTAGATAGCTTGCCAGAAAACGGTCCCCGTGATCGACGTTGACCATATCGACTCCAGAGTCGAGGATTCGTGTAAATGCATCCAGGTCGAGCTCGCGCTGCAGAATCATTGATTTTACGCCGCCTAAACGACACTCATCGCGCATCGAGGCACTCATCTGGTTCAGGGAAAACTCAACGATGTTTGCGCCGTAAACTTTGCAGATTTCCCTGACCTGCGCTGCATTGTTGACGTTTATCTTCAACTGCAGGGATCTATCTAACGCACGAAACTCCCGGGCAAACTTTTCTTTGCCAAACCAGAAAAAGCATTCATCCTGCAGGTTGTACCGATAAACCAGCCCTATTAACGTGGTCAGATTCGCCCACTTCACATCAAAAAAAATCTTTATTCGATGATCCACCCAGACAAGGAACTCATCGAGTCGAGGAACCCGCTGATCTGAGAATTCTGCACCGAACCAGCTCCCACATTCCAGGCTGTCAATTTCCGCACTATCAAATTCATAGAGTTTTCCGCTTCCATTCGTTGTTCGTTCGAGAGCAGGACCATGAAAAACGTACATCACCCCATCACGGCTGGTATTCACATCCAGTTCAAGATAGTCCATACCCCAGTCAATGCAATATTGCGCACTGGCGTAAGTATTTTCCGGTGCATATTCGTTCGCGCCGCGGTGACAAACAATTTTGATATCCCGGGTCGGCACTTCGATCAATTCATCCATGGGATCTATCATGCCCGCAACAGCAACGTTACAACAACGCTTTTAATTTTCCGTTGAATCAGGGACACTCGGCAGGCATACAAGCAGGATTAGCAGTGATGAGTCAGCCTGAAAAAGTAACCGGCGGTAGTTACGCTTTTCTGCTATTTCTGATGTTTCTCAACGTTATGAACTTCGTGGATCGGCAACTGCTGGCCAGCTTCGCAAACTTTATCGTCCCCGATCTCGAACTTTCCAACACACAATTCGGTCTGCTAACAGGGCTTGTGTTCCTCACATTCTATTCCGCCGCCGGTCTGTTTATGGGCGTACTGGCGGATACCGTCAATCGCACCCGGTTGATTGCAGTCGGACTTGGGTTATGGAGCATTCTGACCGCAGCTTCCGGTGCCGCTAAAGGGTTCGCCAGCCTTGCCTTGCCAAGGATGTTCATCGGCGTCGGCGAGTCCATCATGACGCCAACGTCCATGTCGCTGTTGGCCGATAGATTCCCATCTGAAAAACTGGGTTTCGCATCCGGCTTTTATTATATGGGTGTCCCCATCGGAGTCGGCGTCAGCCTGTTAATCGTCGGATATCTTGGCCCGGCGATTGGCTGGCGCAACTGCTTCTACCTGTTGGGTGCCCTCGGAATTCTCCTGGCAACCGTCATGTGGTTCATGCGAGAGACACCGAGACGGCACCTGGTCGAATTGAAAACAGGTGAAACTGCACCGGTGACGCCTTCGTTTAAGGAGATTATGGCGCAACTTATCATTGCACTGCGCACATCTCCCGCTCTGGTTATGACTATCCTCGGAGGTGTTGCCTTCCATTTTATCCTGGGTGCGGCAACCTTCGATCAACTCTGGTATGTGCATGAACGTGGTTTTGAACGCGCTGAGATCGCACAAATTACTGGCTGGATCGGCATCGTCGCGGGAATATCCGGCAACTTGTTCGGCGGTCTTGGCGGCGACTGGTTCCTCAAAAAGACAGGCATCGGTCGACCTATGTTTCTTTTCGCAATTCTGGTCGTACTCGCACCGGTGAATCTGGCCTATCGCCTCGTGGACCCGGATACCGGCTGGTTCTGGCTTGGTGTTTTTGTTGGTTTCTTTCAACTGGGCTGCTTTTATGGCCCGACATTCTCCACCGTGCAGGAACTGGTACCGCCACAGATTCGCGCCACTGTGGTCGCCTTGTATATTCTGCTGTTGAACATGGCAGGAGTTGCTATTGGAGTCAGTGCAGCTGGAATATACGTTGACTATTTAATCGGGGTCGGGCATCCGCAGCCTTACACAACCGCGCTACTCTGGTTCACGGTGATTTCATTCCTGGCGATTCCCCTGTTCTTCTTTGCTGGCAGACGCTATGACCAGGATCAAAAGCGACTCTATCAGCGCATGAACAATCCTTCCCTTGAGAGCTAGTCGAAAAGTAACCGGCACGCGCCTAACGGTCCTTTAATTTTTCCTTAAGGCCGGTCATTTGCAGAGTCTGCACGGAATTCACGATGCCACTTAAGTTATCAAAGCCTTCATCCAGGTGACCGCGAACCTTATATTCGTGCACGATGCGCGTGACAGGTCCTTCCTGGATAAACCGGAAAGCCATCACTCCGTCTAATCCCAGGCCAGCGAGCGGTCCAAGCCCACCAATCATTCTCAGTTCAATCTCTGGTTTGACGTAGCTAACGATCATATGCAGGGCGCTGGCGCTACCGCTCTCCTCACAAAAACATCCTCCCGCCTGTGGCTCGATATACAGCGTCGCTGAATCGCCGAACCAGGTGTGATCGCTGTTCCACCATTCACCCACCTGCAGAAATTGTTTGTAGGCTACTGAAGCCGACACAGGAACCTTTATCTCGATAACCAGATCAAAGCCATTAGACGTTACCTGCGTCACTTCGGCGTGCGCACTGGATACACCCAGAATCAAACTCAACATCAGAGGCAAACCAGAACCACGCCAGCACCACCCGGACATTTCATGGAGCTGCATGAATTTTCTCCATCACCTGATCAACCGTGTACTGGCCCGGATCCAATCGCTTCCGCGCCACCTCATTCGCGAGGGTGCGCACAATATCGTTGGCAGGGGTTGGTACACTGTAACGCCTGCCGAGCATGCAGATTTCACCGTTCAGGTAATCAGCCTCGATATCTCCGGTGCCACGACGCAGGCTTTGCCAGGAAGAACCGCCCCCACGCACCTCGCCTTCGATCCGGCCACGGATCATACCTTGCCCAAATCGCGCTTTGGTTTGTTCTGCCGTGGCACAGTCAATTCCTGCCGCGGCATAGCATGCCAGGGCTTCCGTTCGCAATAGCTTCATCACAGTCGCATTGGCGGGATTAACATCACAAACCGCAATGAGTGCATTCGCCAGATTCTGCAGCAGCTTCGCGTACTTCCATCGCATGGCGTCTGGATCCGGTCTGGCGCTAAATCCGGCGGCGGTTAGTTCCGTACAGACCTGAACGATCACTGCATCAACACTGTTCGCGAACCGACAGGCATCAAGGAATCCTCCAACACCGGTGGCGTGATGAAGCACCTCGCCGGGATTCAGGTGTGTTGCGGGTAACATCACTACCATGCCGTAAACGTTATTGAACTTTCTTGCGGCCATGGTCTCGTTGGCAACACCGTTCTGGCAACAGATCACCGGAATGTCAGGCGGCGCATTCGCAGCCAGGTCGTTTAATGCCTGTTCAGTATGTTGAGATTTCATGGTCAGCAGGATGACATCATCGGCTTCGAATTTTATTTCAGCGGGATGCTCCACCACAGGCATCGCGAGCGTTTGCGCACCTTCAGGATTAAGGTATTTCAATCCCGACGATTGGATCGCCTGGAGAAGAGGCCCGAGTGCTAAAAACACCACGTCCTGGTAGATTAGAAAAAGTCGTGCGCCAATGACGCCGCCGATTGCACCAGCACCATAAATTATAAAGCGCAAGAGATCACCTGGATTCCAAAGTAAAGTCCGACACCCGGATAGCAAATCATACCTGTCACCTCGTGACGTTTAGCGCGGACCACTACTTCGAGCCCGGTGGGTTTCATCGACCTTCCCCACCTGCTGTTAACCCTCACACGCTACCAAAATCCAACGCTCTGCACTAGGGAGCATCGGCTTCAAGCTGATTGCCGTGCGCGTTTTTCTTACTATTCCTTTGATTGTTGATCCACTTTTGTGTACAGCACGAACACCAGCAGCGGCACGTAAACCATCAGCGTGAACAGGTAAGGATACTCCGGTTGCAGCGAGTACAGCGCTGTGCCGGTAATGGGCCCGATGGTAAACCCCAGCGGACCGCATGACCCGGCAACACCTGCGACCGCTCCCTGTTCTTCCGGTCCGACCGCGAGCGATGCGCCGGCCATAAAACCAGGGCCCGCCAGCCCCATGCCAAGACCCTGGAGGACCATTGCAGCTAACAGGAAGTCGCGCGATTCAGAAATCGCCATAATCGCGAATGCCACGATGAGCAATGGCATGGCTATCTTGAGTAAGGTGAACGGCCGGAAGTTCATGCGCTGCACCACCACGATCTGCGACAGCAGGGATGCGGCCGCTGACATCATCATTGCCAGGCCAAATATTCTGGCTGTTTCAACTCCGGTCAAGCCCAGCACATCCTGAAATCGAAATGCCATGGTTTGCTGCACTATGGCAAATCCCGCGAACATCAGCACTCCAACAATCATGAACGGTAAAATCCGCCGATCCAAACGACTCATTCTGGCGGGCACGGACGCCAGTACCACGCGTGGGGCTTCAGGCAACATAAAAGTCACGACAATGGCAGTCACCAGCGTCAGTCCTGCGGCAAACCAAAGAGGTGTTAGCAGCGAAAAAATCGCGAGGCCACCCCCCAGCGCAGGACCCATAATTGCGCCTAGATTATTTGCAGCGCCAACCGCCCCCATCCCTTTGGTTCTCGTTGCGACGGTAGTGATATCCGCCATATAGGCGCTCGATGCAGGCATGGTGGCTGACATGACCGACGCATGCAGCATTCGTGAGATAACCAGTGCAACAAATGCCGGCATGGGCGCCAGCAATCCCATCAGTGCTGATTGAAACACTGCCGCAAAAACAACGGTACCGAGTGTGTATCCGAACAAGCCAATGAGCATGACGCGCTTGCGTCCCCACTTGTCACTCAAACGGCCCCACACGGGGACGCACAGAAATACAGTGATGGACGAAGCGGAAATAATTGCTCCGACCTGGATTTCGGACAAGCCGATCTCCCGCCCAAGTGGCGCGAGAATAGCGAACAGCACTGTCTGGCCAAGACCGACAGCAACCAGCGAGGCGAGTAATACTCGCCGCGCGAAACGCTGGGAAGTATCAATGGGGTTTGTCATTTGTGTTTCACGAATCGGGCGCTCGAGTTCATCCGCGCCGGACAGCGGACTATATCCGGTTAGTGGCGCAAAAACAGCACACCCTGCTATTCTGGTGAGCAAATTCATCAACGGGAGGCATCAATGCACCCTGCCGGTATTTGTTTTTGTCTGTTGTTGCTAACCCTTTCCGGTTGTCAGAGCACAACGACGTTTGATGTCATTATTCGCAACGGGATGGTCTTCGATGGCAGTGGCGCAGCGGGGCAACGTATCGATATCGCTGTCAATGGTGACCGTATCGCAAAAATGGGTGATCTTGATGATGCCCGCGCCCGACTCGAAATAGATGCCGACCAGCAGATCGTCGCCCCCGGATTTGTCAATATGCTGAGTTGGGCAACACAATCATTAATTACAGATGGTCGCGGCTTAAGTGACCTCCACCAGGGTATTACGCTGGAAGTGTTCGGCGAGGGCAGTTCCATGGGTCCTTTGACAGCGGAGACCCGTGCCTGGTCCCAGGCACGTATCAACAAAGGCCCCAACCCTTTCGAAATCGCCTGGGATAGTCTTGGAGAATATCTCCAGTTCCTTGAAGACAAAGGCATCTCCCCTAATGTCGCCTCGTTTATTGGCGCGACCACCGTGCGGGTTAATACGCTTGGATTTGAAGATCGGGCGCCGGACGCCACAGAACTGAAAGTCATGCAGTCCCAGGTACACAAGGCCATGCAGGAAGGCGCAATGGGTCTCGGCTCATCACTGATCTACGCCCCGGCATTTTATGCGCAGACGGATGAATTGATCGCGCTCGCTGCTGTAGTTGGCGAATATGATGGCATGTACATCTCGCACATGCGCTCGGAAGGCAATCGCCTGCTGGAGTCCATTGATGAATTGATCGAAATCGCCAGTCGAGCAGGTGTTGATGCTGAAATTTACCACCTGAAAGCCGGTGGAAAACACAACTGGGACAAGCTGGAAGCTGCGTACAACAGGATAGAGGAGGCGCGGGCTTCCGGCCTGAACATTACCGCAAATATGTATACCTACGAAGCCGGATCAACCGGGCTGGACGCGGCAATGCCACCCTGGGTCCAGGAGGGTGGATACGAAGCCTGGGCACAAAGACTCCGAGACCCGCACATTCGTGCCAGGGTCATCGAAGAGATGGAGAAGGATACCGACGCCTGGGAGAACCTGTTTTTTGCAGCAGGCGCCGAGGGGATGTTGCTCAGCTATTTCCAGAACCCTGCACTACAGCAGTACTCCGGTAAAACGCTGGCCGAGGTTGCACGCCAGCGTGGTACCACACCAGCACAAAGCGCGATTGATCTCGTTATAGAAGATGGAACACGCGTACAGACGATTTATTTCCTGATGTCGGAGAGCAACATACGCAAACAACTAAAATATCCATGGCTGTCGTTCGGCTCTGACGCTGGCGCGCTGGACCCGGAGGTCGCCCGTGCACACGGCACAACTCATCCCCGGGCTTACGGCAACTTTGTACGCGTGCTCGGAAAATACGTCCGTGATGAACACACCCTCACCATGGCCGATGCTATCCGCAAACTCACAAGCCTGCCCGCCGGTAACCTCAAGATTAAAGACCGGGGATTGCTTAAACCTGGCTACTTCGCGGACATTGTCATTTTTAATCCGGAAACTGTTGCTGACCACGCGACCTATACCGACTCCCATCAACTAGCCACTGGTATCAACCAGGTGCTGGTGAACGGTGAACAAGTGATTCGGAATGGCGTACATACTGGCGCACTGCCTGGACGATTTGTCAAAGGTCCCGGATATCGGGATCGGACAAATAAATGATTCGGTCAGCGATCCAGTTTTAGAACCTTGCGCGCATTGTCTCGCAGAAACTTGGGCCAGACCTCATCCCGGAATCCAACACCTGGCATGTCTGTCATGATTCGTTCCAACGATAATCCCATGGGGAAGTAACCCGCATAAATAATCTTGTCTGCACCCCGGGTATTGGCATAGTTCACAATTTCCGCCGGGTAATGTTTGGGTGCGAAGGCAGAAGTCGAGTAATAAAGATTTGGCCACTTCAGCATTAGCTTAACAGCGAGATCCTGCCAGGGCTCACAACCGTGCCGGGTGACGAACACAAGTTCCGGGAAGTCGTACATCACCTGATCAATCAGCTCCACGTGTTGGGGCCACATGGGAAATCTTGGGCCGGGCACACCAACGCAGGAAAAAATCGGCACATCCAGTTCCACACACTTGGCATAGATCGGATACATTTTCGCATCGTTGATACCAACCTGCGGATTATACCCGGCATTGAACGCACCAAAGGAGACAACCCCAAACTCCTCATACTGACGAACCATGTCGCGAATGCCGTCCATACCTTTGTTCGGATCAACCGAACCCTGGCCAACGAATCGGTCAGGGTGCTGCTTAAGCGCTTTCGCTGATATGTCTCCACCTGCGCCAATCAGCCCCGTTTCAATCCCGTATTTATCCATTTCCTTGAGGGTCAGCCCGATTGGATCTTCATGCCTGCCATACAGTTCCTTGGGCACCTGCTTGAACATGTATTCCACTGGAAAATCAAAGTCCGTCGATTTGTCCTTCAATTGCGCACGGATAAAGTCGTACTGGGCAAAATCACTGGCTGGGAAGCCGATCATGGTATCAATGATGCCAACGCCTGACGGCATGCTCATGAGCGATCACCCTGCTGCAAGGCACCCTGAAACAGGTAACACATGGAATCACGCGGTATCTCGGCATGGGGAAGCGGTTTGTTGACCTGCTCAGGAGTTGGTCCGAACTGCCGGGCAAGCGGTTTGAGTTTTTCAAGATCGAATTTGTAAAGCGCTGCTGCATTGAGTCCCAGCAGTTGCCTGCGGTTAGCCTCTGGCACGTCATCAAAGGTGAGCCGCAGCGATTCGAGGTTATAGGGGAAGGTGCCTTCGTAGTGCGGATAGTCATTCCCCCAGAGCACTTTATCAACCCCGATATCTGCAATACCAGCGAGGTCTGCCTTACTGGGGAAGCTTGCTCCGTACCAGCAGTTTCGCTGTGCATAAAAGCCAGGAGTCTCCTTCAACACCCACTCCATGCCTTCGTAATTCAATTCACCGATAGCCCCGTGCTGCATACCCATATGGATTCTATCCATCTGCGCTAACAGCGCTGGTGCCCAGGCACATCCGGATTCGGTCAGGATATATTTCAATCGAGGAAATTTCTCGAAGGCACCACTCATGATCAGGTGACGGTATCCCGCCTGACAATAATATGTCACCTCGGTTACCCACAGCGCCTCGGCAACCATACCCTCGCCATAATCCGGTGAGCCCTGGCCGGAATGCTGATTCATCACCAGATCATGATCCTGGATCGCTGCATATACCTTGTCCCAGGCAGGATCGAACAGTGGCTTCAACCAATGACAGTCAGGAGGAATCAGTGGTAACAGGACGCCACCGCGCAAGCCGGCCTCTGCAATGAATTCAATGTCCCGAATCGCCTCATCAAGGTCGTTGGGCAGAATCAACCCAATACCCGCACGTCGGTCCGGGTCCTCAGCGCAAAAATCCTTTAACCAGCGATTGTGGGCACGTATTCCCGCGAGTGCGAACTCATACTCCTCGGGTCTGGGCGGCGGGGCGGTGACAATACTTTTCTTATAGAAAGGTGGCACAGTGTTGGGGAAGACAACTTCGCCGACGACACCCTGACTGTTCTGGTCGCTGGTTCTGATCTCATAGTCCCAGTTACGCATTTTCTTGCTGGCATAATGTTTCTGACTTGGATTCTTATACCCCCCACGCCATTCATCGAATGCACCCCGCATATCAGGATCAAGATATTCACGATACTGTTCATGACTGCCACCTGCATGGGTATCCGCGGTGATCAGAATGTACGGGTCACTACTCATCAGTGCAGCCTTTCATCAATTGAATTTGCCTGAAATGTAGCGAAAGCACCGTGCTTTGTCCACGCTGCGGCACCAGCCGACGGATCTTCAATTTCATCAGTTGCGATTCCTTTCGAATGATTTTCTCTTTTCCGGCGTCTGACAGAGCCTAATCAACAGGCTGAACGGAAATGAAATCCTTATCGCCCGGGATCATAAGCACGCCAATAGTCAGTGCTCCCGTACGCCTGTCTACCATTCTCAGCTTTATCCAGCCTGGCCTCATTTATCTGGGTTGCCTGGCCGCGTTTCTCATTTCGTTCCTGCTGTTAAGGGGATTGTTGTTCACGCAAAATCTGGCACTCGCAGAGCCTGCGACCATCGTGGATACACTGAAAAGCTTTCTGATTGGCTTGCGTTTTGATCTACGCATGGCCGCCTACGGCATTTTGCCACTGGCATTCATCCCGCTGCTGCCCTATCGGGCCTACCGGCACCTTTGCCTCGCCTGGCTCACGCTGTTTGCTGCCGTGTATTGCCTCCTGGGTCTGCTGGAAATCGAATTCTATGGAGAATTTCAGCAACGCCTCAACCTCCTGCTCGTGCAATACCTGAAAGAGGATCCGCTGACGGTGTTGGCGATGGTCTGGCAAGGGTTCCCGGTCGTGCGATACCTGGCGATCTGGCTCGCCGTCGTGCTCCTGCTGATCACAATATTCAGAAAATTACTGACCGTGGGTCAACCGATTCACCCAGCAAAGACGCGGAACCGAGCATTTGCATTGACGTGCACGATTGTCTTACTGGCCACAACCATACTGGCTGCCCGGGGTACGATCCGCTCCGGACCCCCCTTACGCTGGGGTGACGCATACCACAGTCAATCCGATTTCCTGAACCATCTCGCCCTGAATGGCAGCTACACACTCGCTGTTGCGTTGCTTGACGATGCATCCAGAAACAAAAATTCCTCCTGGTTGACTGCAATGTCCGGTGACGATGCCACACGAATTACGAGATCTCTCGTGAGGAGTCGTCATGATCGGTTCACGGATCCGGACGGTGCCGCGGTCCGGCGGTCCGCCGCATCGACACAACCACTCGACTCGCGACCGCTCAATGTAGTGATCATCCTGATGGAGAGTTTCAGCGCACAATTTGTCGGTGCACTCGGAAGCGACCACGCAGTGACACCTGAGTTCGACCGACTCAGTGAACGAGGGGTGCTGTTTACCCACGCCTTCAGCAATGGGACCCACACTCACCAGGGGACGTTCGCAACCTTGAGTTGCTTTCCCAATCTGCCAGGGCACGAGTACCTGATGCAGCAACCAGAGGGCAGACAGGCATTTTCGGGCCTGACAGCGATTTTGCCGGAGTATGACAACATCTTCGTTTACAACGGTGATTTCAGCTGGGATAACCAGGCCGGTTTTTTCAGAAACCAGGGTATGCGCCGTTTTATCGGTCGTGATGACTATATCGACCCGGTCTTTGAAGACACTGTCTGGGGGGTTTCGGATGAAGACATGTTTACCCGGGCCGCAACGGAACTGGACACACTAGGTCGCAAAGGTCCTTTTGTCGCCTACCTGCAAACTCTCAGCAATCACCTGCCCTACGACGTTCCTGATCATGGTTCATTCGTACCCGTCACTAACCAGGGTGAGATGTCAGCGCGTCTGACCGCCATGAAGTATTCAGACTGGGCGCTCGGCAGATTCTTCAATCAGATCGAGGACAGCCCGTATTTCCAGCATACCGTGTTCGTTGTGCTCGGTGACCATGGCTTTGGCACGCAATCGCAACTAACGGAAGTCAATCTGCTTCGCTTCCACATACCTGTGTTGATCATTGCGCCAAAGCTGGCACCGACACGCCTGGATGCCCTGACGACTCAGGTCGATGTAGTACCCACGGTATTGGGCTTGCTGGGGTCCGGAAGACAACACCAGTGCTGGGGCCGTGATCTTTTTGATCTGCCACCGGGGGACAAGGGATTTGCTGTGATCAAACCTTCAGGCGGTGAACCTACCATGGCAATCCTGAACCAGGATCACATTCTAACTTTCGATCACGATCGCGAAGGAAACTTGTACGAATTCGACCTGTATCCGCACGCGACGGCAACACCGATCAACAATCAGAACCTCGAACAGCAGATGAAAGGTGATCTGCTGGCTTATGTCCAGACAGCGCTGACCGGTCTTGCACAGAATTCAACAGGCACACACTGATATGGTCGGTCGAGTTTACTTCATTGTGCTGGCTGCCCTTTTCCTGTTGCTGACCGGCAATCATGCCTTCTTTGTCCGGGTCCTCGAGGTTTACCCACTCACGATCGCCAACTCCGGATTCCTGATTAGTCTCGCCCTCGTGCTGTTTTGCACTACCTTGCTGGTCGTCGCGGTGTTCAGCACATTAATTGCGACGAGAACTGCACTGGTCCTGCTGTCACTACTGACAGCGATCTCAAGTTACTTTTCAGGGACGTTCGGCGCGGTAATCGATAGCACCATGATCCAGAACGTGTTCGAAACTGATTTCCAGGAGGCTGCTGATCTCTTCAGCTGGCCGTTGATTACCCACATAACCCTCTTTGGGCTGAGCCCGCTGATCGCCTTCATCTGGCTATCAAAATCGAGACCAGGATGGCTGACCGTTTTTCGGCAAAACGCGCAGCTGGCAGCCGCCGCAATACTGACCATTGTCCTGTGCGTCACCAGCTCGGGGGATCATTTCGCCAGCCTCGCCCGGGAACATAATTCCCTGCGGTACTACGCGAACCCGGCTTACCCCGTTTATTCACTGGCGAAATATTTTGGCGCGAAATTCTCACCGACAGCAGATCAACCCTTCGAAAAAATATTTCTCGAAGCGAGGATCCCCGAACACCCGGGTCGCGAACTGATCATCGTTGTCGTCGGGGAAACCGCGCGACGCGATCGTTTTTCACTGAACGGCTATGACCGGGAGACCAATCCGCTCCTTTCCCGGGAAAAAAATATTATCAGCTACAGCAACATCGAGGCGTGTGGTACGTCAACTGCCGAATCGGTTCCATGCATGTTTGCCGAGGCAGGCTTTGAGGATTTTGACCGGGAGGAAGCGGTCAACTCCGAGAATGTACTGGATATTTTGCAGCGCACCGGAGTTTCCGTTTTGTGGCGCGACAATAACTCGGACTCAAAAGGTGTTGCCACCCGTGTGGAATTCCAGGACTACCGATCCCCCGGGGTGAACACGGTTTGTGATACGGAGTGTCGCGACGTGGGCATGCTGGAGGGACTGCAGCAGTATATCGATAAGCAGCCGGGAGATATTCTGATCGTCCTGCATCAGATGGGAAATCATGGACCCGCGTACTACAAACGGTACCCGGCAAGTGAGGAACATTTCTCCCCCGCCTGCCAGACGCCGGAACTGGCATCCTGTACGCAGCAGGAAATCGACAATGCCTACGACAATGCCATTCGTTATACGGATAAATTTCTTTCCCAGGTTATCCATCTTCTTAAAGCCAACCCCGAGTACCAGACTTCCATGCTCTATGTAAGCGATCACGGAGAGTCCCTGGGTGAAAATGGTATCTATTTACACGGTCTCCCGAAGATGATCGCGCCGAGCGAACAGCTGGAAGTTGCCGTTATCGTCTGGGCCAGCGACGAGTCAGACATTGATCTGATCAGTGCGCAGCGTAATCATGACGTCGCGAACACTCACGACGCGATTTTCAGCACATTGCTGGATCTGTTTGAAGTCAATTACCAGGCTGAAAGCGTCGCGCCCCCCCTGTTCGCCTTGCGAGACCCATAGCGGGTGTTCTCCAAATCAATGGTTATCTCCGCCACCATTCTGGTGGCGCTTGCTCTCGGCCTGGTTTTACTGGAAGCAGGTGATGTGGACCGTTTGATCCAGAACCTGCTTTACATTCACGCGGATCAAGCCTGGTTACTCAGTGGCCGAGAACCTTTGAGTCGTCTGCTATTTTATGATGGTCCTCGCTGGTTGTTTATTAGCACCAGCCTCGGTTTGTTAATCTGTCTGATCCTGTCACCCCGGTGGCCAGGTGTTCGCGCGCATGCACGTTCCCTGCGGATCGTCGTGGCTTGTTTCCTGCTGATCCCATTGACGATCTCCCAGCTCAAAGCACACACCAATATCGCCTGTCCAAAACAGCTCCTGGGTTTTGGTGGTGAGGCGCTCTATATGGGAATCCTGTCATCAGCCTCAACCACAGGCGAGCAGTTCAGATGCTTTCCCGCGGGTCATGCCAGTGGTGGCTTTGCATTGATGGCGTGCAGCGTTTTTTTCCGTGACGAAAAACACAAGCGTCGTATGATTTTTGCAGCGATCGCCATCGGCTGGATTCTCGGCATTTACAAAATGATCATTGGAGACCATTTCTTCAGCCATACCCTGGTCTCAATGTTCATTGCAGGCCTGCTGTTCAACCTGGTATTGCTCTTCGACAGCTTCTTACCGGCCACAACGGGTGGGCTATTCAACCACCAGATTGACAATCGCCGCAGCTGATTCAACAAAATCGCCCCGCAAGACGAATGATTTTCGAGAATCCTACATCACACTGATCACCATTAAGCAGTTGGGAAAGACAAGTGCCTTGCGCAGTCCAGCATCCGCAATCTGAAATTATTGTTTCGAAGCCAGGAGAAGCGGATTACGCGATCGCCGTCAACTTCGTCCGTGAGGAGTTTCACAGGCGTTTCAAGTGTCGTTTGACCGAATTTTACCCACTGATCGTATCTCGCTACAGCGGCACAAAATTAACCGCGGTCGCAGGTCTTCGAGGTGCAGGTGATACAAAGCTGTTCCTCGAACAGTATCTTGGACAACCGGTTGAAGCGGTCATTGGAAATCACTTCCCGGCACAAATCGATCGTTCGAAGATCGTCGAGTTAGGCGGATTCGCCGCCCTTGACCGGCAAGCCGCGCTCGCGCTGATGCTGGCCATTCCACCCCTGCTGATCGAGCAAGGCTTTGAAAAACTGGTTTGTACCGCGAACCGGCCGATCCAGAAGTGTCTGGACAGACTCGGTTTGCAACCGGTGTGCCTGGCTGAGGCTTTGATTGACGAGATTCAAGCTTCACCAACTTCCAACTGGGGCAGCTATTACGCCGGGCACCCCCTGGTACTTGCCGGTGATATTCAGGCGGGTTGGCGGACCATGGAACAGCGCACGGAAAACTCCCAGTGCTGTTGACCGCTTTACAAAATCATTCCATTTTACGTCCCGATGACCCCGCGGTGCGCAGCGATAACGAAGTGTTGTCCTATGCTGAGCTTATGGCCAGAGTCAACCGGCTCGCCATCTGGCTGTCGAGTACGCATATTCACACCGTGGCATTTCAGCTCAACAACAGTATCGACTGGATTGTCTGCGATCTTGCTGCCCTCAAAGCAAAAATTACAATAGTCCCCATACCGGTTTTCTTCACTGACGCGCAAACTCAGGCGGTCATCCGAGATGCCCGGGTTGACCTTTTTATCAGTGAAATTTCTGCCACCCACCACGGCAAGTTCGGGAGCGCCTGGGTCACGATGGTTGCCACGCCAGGTCTGGTCAATGTTGCGGCGGCTTACATTCTCCGGAAATTTGATAACGCACCAGTGGCGCGAAAAATTACTTACACCTCTGGCAGTACGGGTGATCCAAAAGGTGTCTGCCTTTCCCAGGCGACAGTAGATACCGTTGCCTCCAGCATCGTTACCGCACTTGCACCGCTTCGGATCAGACGGCACGTTTGCATTCTGCCGTTAGCGACCCTTTTGGAGAATATTGCCGGACTGTACGCACCCCTGATTAAGGGGGTCGAAGTGGTTGTGCCTTCAGATGTCGGCCTGACGGGCAGTTCCAGCTTCGATGTGAATCAGTTTGCACATACCTTTGAGACCTATAACCCGGACTCGGTCATCCTCGTGCCACAACTGCTCATGGCACTCACAACCCTGGTTGAATTCAAAATGGTATCGCCGGAGCGCTTGAAGATGGTCGCCGTCGGCGGCGGCAAGGTTAGTCAGACACTTTTGAAGCAGGCGATTAACGCTGGCATTCCTGCTTTCGAGGGATACGGGTTGTCCGAGGCCGCATCGGTCCTGACGCTCAATCTTCCCGGTGCGACCCGGCCTGGTTCCGTCGGAAAACCTCTGCCCCATATTGAAATGCGCGTTGACGATGCTGGCCAGCTGCTTAGCAAAGGATCAAACATGTCCGGGTATCTGGGCGATCAACCCCTCAATAATGAGTGGCTGGAGACCGGAGATCTCGGCTGCATTGACAGTGATGGCTATGTCTATATCCATGGTCGAATCAAGAATCAGTACATCACCTCCTATGGCCGAAACATCAACCCCGAATGGGTTGAGTCCGAACTGACCCGGCACCCTGACATCGGCCAGGCACTGATCTACGGAGAAAGCCGCGATTACAACCTCGCCCTGATCTGGCCACGATTTGTAGCTGATCCGGAAACACTTGAGGACACTTTCAAAGCCATCGTCCGGGAGATTAACAACGACCTACCGGACTACGCCCAGGTTCACCAGTTCATTTTGATGTCCGGGGAAATCGACGCCACCCTGATGACGAGCAACGCACGCATGAAACGCGAGGCCACGATCAGCCAGTATCAGACACTGATCGACAACCACTACCATCAACACCAGGGCCGTGCCCATCAACCACAGGGAAGCAACCGTGTCATTTTATAATCAACTGCAATCCGCAACCGGACAAACCCGGCAATACCTGCTGGACGCACCGGTCATCAAACAGGTCATGAACGAAGACTTCACGCTTGAAACTTATATCGCGTTTCTGAATCAGGCTTTTCACCACGTGAAACATACTATTCCGCTACTCATGTTAGCGGGTGCCCGTCTGACTGCGAGCCAGAGCTGGCTACTCCCGGTTTTGAGTAACTACATCCAGGAAGAGATAGGTCACGAACAATGGATACTCGATGACATAGCCGCCTGCGGATTCGATCGCGACGAGTTTGAGTTCGGCACGGCCCCGGTCGCCACTGACATTATGGTTTCCTATCTTTACGACTATATACACCGTAAAAATGCGCTCGGGGTCTTCGGTATGGTCCAGGTCCTGGAAGCCACCAGTTCAAGTCTGGCACCGGCAGTGGCACAGATCGTCAAGCGCAAACTATCACTACCCGAATCAGCTATGACTTATCTGACTACTCACGGTGAACTCGACCAGGATCATATCCGCTTCTTTGAACAGGCCATGAATAACATCACCGATCCCCAGGACCAGAACGCAATCATCGACGCCGCCAACAAGGTGTATCGCCTGTATGGAAACGTCTATCGGGATATCCCATCTGCTGCGGTCGAGCTTAACAAACGGGCTGCGGCGTGAAACTGCAGGCGCACCCCAGTCACTTCAACAGGAACATTATCATGGTTAATCTTGAGTTCTATATCACCAGGGTCGTTACACTGATCCTACTCTCCACTTTTAATACCTCTGCATTCGCACAGACAACGGTCGCATCGTTACAGCAGGATTGGGCAATCGCCAATTACCAGACGGCCAGCGATGATATCGATGCAGTTTTTTCTTCACTCATTGATGAGGCTGATGCCGCAGTAATATCAGACCCGGACAACGCGGGACTGCGCATCTGGCAGGGAATAATAAAAAGCACCTATGCAGGTAAAGCTGGCGGATTAAGCGCACTCAGCCTGATTAAGGCAGCGCGGGCATCTTTCGAGCAGGCCATGGCCCTCGATGATATGGCTATGAGCGGCTCCGCCTACACGAGCCTCGGCGCGCTTTACTACCAGGTCCCCGGGTGGCCTATCGCTTTCGGCAGTGACAAAAAGGCGCGTGCGCTTCTGGAAAAGGCGATCGCAATTGACCCTGACGGAATCGATTCCAACTATTTCTATGGCGAGTTTTTGTTCGAACAAAAAGCCTACTCCCAGGCCAGGGCAAGACTGACGACAGCACTGAACGCCAGCCCGAGAGCTGGCCGGGCCGTCGCGGATGAAGGTCGCCGCGCGGAAATCAGATTTCTACTCAAGAAGATCGAAAAAAAATCCGGCGACTAAAAGCGCCAAAAAATATCAACAAAGGGCGCCAGTGGCAGTGATTTTTTTTCTGAGCGAACCAGGCTTCCGGAAATATTCACAAACTCCGCGCCTACAATATTGTCACGATTTGTTAAATTCGTTAGCCCGGCCTCAAGGCGCAGGCTGCGATCCTGGCTGAACTCCCAGGTTTTTGCGGTCTTCAGGTCAACACTTAGGTATCCGGAAAATCGCTGGCTGTTGCGGGCACCCGTGCTCACCAGACCTGCGTCCGAGATTCGCAGTGAAGTGGTCGGCCAGCCGGTGTGATAAGTCGCCGCCACAGTATTACGCCAGGCGCCAAGCGAGAAAGACAGTCCAAGGTTTACGCTGTCTTCCTGATCCCAGCTGCGTTCAATTGAACGCGAACCAATATCGTCCCGCACCGAAGAAAAACTGTAATTGAACCACCAGTCCATATCACCTATGTAGCCATCAAGCGTAAGCTCAAGCCCTCTGGCTTTAGAATCATCCGGCACCACCATGAATCGATCTACCTGCAGCTCGGGGACTAAGGTCAGGGGATTACTCAGGTTTTCAAAGTAGGGAGCCACATCGATTCCATTCTTCTGGTAGAGCTCCACACGCAGCCGCAGACCTCGCCTGAATACATGGGTAAAACTCGCAACCTGCTGCACTGCCTTCTGAGCCCGCTGAAACTGAGCAAGCCCATCACTGATCTTCAACTCATGAACCCCCTCGACCTGCGCAAACTTGCCCCAGCTCAGTCGAAACTCCGTTGCGGGATTCAGTACGTACAACAGGCTGACCCGGGGGCTGATCTGTTCTGTCCAGCCCTGAAGATAGTTCTGACGATCAATACGCAAACCCATCTCGGTATAGACCTTCGGAAACAATCGCCACTTAAGATTTCCATACAGGCCAATGGCGTGACCGCTAACAACTTTTTTCAGGCTCAGCGTCGTTGGACGAGGGTAGTTTGATAAAGCACGAAACGAAGGATCAATAGCAAGGCTTGAATCAAATCTATACTCTGCATCCACGTAACGATAATCCAGCCCAAATTCCAACAGACCGCGGTTGTCGAAGGTATAGGACAACTCCTGATTGATGCCATAAACACGAAATTCCTGATCATCTGATAAAGAGCCAATCACCTGCCCTGGTTTCAAAACCTGCCCCGACCGGTCATTCTTGATCCCCGCGACAGATAACAGGGTCTGACTTTCAAGATGCTCGGTCAGCGACCGACCGAGATCCATCCACAGATAGGTATTGCCATAGATAGAGTGCGCAGATTCAGATCGAGAACTATTGTTAAGGGACACATCATCGCCGTACCAGAGCAGGTTCAGAGACAGGGATTGATCTTCTTGTGTATCCAGGTCATAGCGCAGGTAAAGATCACCAAATGTCGGTGTACCGAAATCAGATTCGGTAAGATTCATAATGCCTTCCAGACTGCTTCTGCGGGCATCGAACAGGAAGTGACCGCCCGGTGCTGACCCACTCTGCAAATAAGATGCGGTGTAGAGTCCCAGCCCTGCTTCACGAATATCGCCGATGTCCTGCGGCTTCTCGGTTTTGATCGCCAGGACCGCGCTCAGACGATCACCATAACGGACCGGAAATCCCCCGCTCATAAATTCCATGGACTTGATCACCCGGTCGTCCACCGTGCTGAACAGACCACTGAACGCCTGCAGATGGAAGGGCTCATAGAGTCTGAGACCGTTGAAGCTCACCAGCATCTCGTCTTCGTTCCCTCCCCTGACACGTGGGCGAACAGAAACCCCTACTGATGCCGCACCCGCTAGCTGGTTGACGGCTCGAAAGGCGTCATTGGCGATGCTTGGCCTGCGCTCAAGATCCTCATGGGTCAGTTCGGTAACCTCGCCGGTTCGGGACATGATCAGCTTATAAATACTGGAGCTAACCACGATTTCTTCCAGAAGCGGTGCCGCCAGATGATCCGGTGAAACGCCGTCGAGGGTGTCCAGCTTCTGCGGCACCTCCCTGGCATTCACCACAAAGCGGTTCGGAGCGACTGCCAGAAGCACAAGATCAAAGGCGTCAAGGACCTGGCCAATCTGCTCGAGCGTGATGACGTTATTTTCCGGGACAGTGACCTCAAACCTCGCGGAAACCAGATTTGAACT
>JAJFKA010000033.1 GCA_021773555.1 Gammaproteobacteria bacterium | reverse complement strand
CAGATATAGCTGCTCAGGATTATCGACAGTTTCGATGTTCATCACACCGATCGGGAAACTGGTTGGCGCCAGCCAGTCACAGCTTTTGTCAATTGCTCTGTAGTGCAGGATGGGACCCTGACCCGCAGAATGAAAACGAATAGTGTGTTGTGTTGTATCCAGGAATCCCATGAATGCGGTCAGGAATTTATCGTCAGGCAGATCTTCCGCAAGCTGATTGTTGACATGAATATACGCATCGTCCAGCTCAGCCCCAAGGCGAAGCGCAACTCTAAACATTCCCTGCATTTGTGTAGCGGACAATGCCGGGCCGAGACCATGTCCAGTCGCATCACCCATCAGGATGAAGACCTCGTCGTCGACAGTGACAAGGTCGAACAGGTCGCCGCCGGTATACTCGGCTGGCAGAAAACCCGCACCGAAATCATAACCTGCAACCTGCGGCATCTCATCGGGCAATGTCGCAATCTGGATGTCGCGCGCGATGCCGACCTCCTCATCAAGTCGTTCCTTTGCGATCTGGGTCTCGGTCATTTGTATTCGCTGGAGTGCAATCGCTCCTTGTGCCGCCAGCGCCCGGGCGACCGCCTCATCGTCTTTCGTGAATGGCCCACTCACCTTGTTGAGCAGCTGCATCACGCCAACAAGGCTGCCTCCGAAGCCAACCAACGGAACGCTGAGTATCGAACTTGTCCGGTACCCCGTCTCGCTGTCCACGGCGCTATTGAAGCGGTTGTCCGCATACGCATCAGGCACATTGATTACTTCCTTTTTTGCCAGGCACTCACCGACGAGTCCTGCACCGGCAGCAACAATTATCAGTGGTTCAGCCGCGGGAAAGCGCATCTCAAGCGTGCTTTCGTCGTTGTTGTAGAGCCACAGAGAACCAGAATCCGCAGCGGTCGCCTGCTTACCGGCAGACAGCACCTCCTGAAGCATCTGGAACAGATCCGAGGGGCCCAGAAGCCTCTTGGTCACCTCGACAATATTAAGGAGGCTTTCATGGGAAAGTTGATCAATGTCGTCTTTCAATCGGCATTGGGTCCTGGTGAGATTGGGGGGAATCCCTGGTACCAAAAAATATCAGTGCACGGACTCCCGGACAAGGATGTCGCATCGACGCGGATAATGATACAGCGCAAAATGAATCAAGATGGAGTTCCGCCGATCGTGAACTATCAGCGTCTAATAAGGTTGATTAGCGCTGGTGGGCATACATAGGGCTGGAATTGGAAAAATATACTTACCCTGGCAGATTGGCGCGATTTTTGAGCGCTAGTCAGAATAATCGTCAGGCGGTTGCGCATGCAGCGAATTGCTGATCACTGAAATGAGCTGCTCACGACAGAACGGTTTTTGCAGTAAAGGGCCCACCATACGATCTTGCGCATCCAGCACGGTGCCGCCCATAAAAACAACGGGGATATCGGGATAGCGAGCGTTTAATTCCTGGTAAAGTCCAGGACCGTCAAGCTCTGGCATACACACGTCCGTCAGCAGAAGGTCTGGTCGCCCATTTTCCTCGCACCATCGAACGGCGGCGTGTCCGCTGTTTGCAGTCACAATGTCAAAGTCTTCCCCATTGAGTTGTCGATCCACCAACCACAGGATCTCGTCGTTGTCGTCAACAACCAACACCTTTTTGCTATCTGAATCGCTTTGTTTCATCTTGCACGATTTTCCTAAACTTGGAAAAATAACGACCTGCAGATTCATGCGGTCGATTGCATGTCAAATCCTAACCAGAATTACCTGCTGGCAGCCCTGCAGGAAGCGGCTCGAGGTCGCGTCATTCCACATCTGGAAGAAACGGAACTGACGCTGGGCCAGGTTCTGTATGAACCCGGCGGTACCCCCCAATATGTCCATTTCCCGACCGACTCCATCATATCCCTGCTCTACGTCATGGAGGATGGCAGATCTGCAGAAATTTCCGTTGTGGGCAATGAAGGGCTTGTCGGTATCGCATTGTTCATGGGTGGGGAAAGCACCCCCAGCCGGGCAATTGTACAGAGCGCTGGCACTGCTTACCGTCTGGCCGGGCCGCGGCTTAAGGAAGAGTTCGCTCGTCATGACGAGATGCAAATCTTACTTTTGCGCTATACACAGGCGCTTATCACGCAGATGTCGCAGACGGCTGTGTGTAACCGACATCATTCGATCGATCAGCAGTTGTGCCGCTGGCTCCTTCTGTCACTGGATCGACTGCCCGATAATCGCCTGACAATGACCCAGGAGCTGATTGCCAACATGCTGGGTGTACGCCGTGAAGGGGTCACTGAAGCAGCGCAAAAGTTGCAAAACCAGGGCGTGATTGAGTACCACCGCGGTCAAATTACTGTGCTGGACCGACCTGAACTCGAGCGACTCTGCTGTGAATGCTATGGCGTTGTCAAAAAGGAGACTGATCGGCTCTTGCACTATCTTCCCACACCGGTGAGTTGAGCAGCTGAGGAGCGGCCGGTACCCAACGCTGATTTATCACGTCATAATGATATCCCCGGTTTTGACTGTAGTGATTGAAAGTGGAGATCCAAAGTTCATCCCGAAAAACTGAAGATCGTCGTGCTGGAAAAATCCTGCCCAGGGGCGAGCAGTGTGGCTGGAAAAGTCGGGATATTCGGTGAGTCCGGAAAATGCTGGGTCTCCAGACAAATTCCCGTGTGCTTGTCGGTGTAAAACTGCAATCCAGGCTGATCCGTCGCCACAGAAAGCGCGATGAGTCCGTCGGGTGAAACAAGCCGCGCGGCCACCGGTGAGGACTCCCGCGATTCCAAAACGTAACAAAGGTCATATCCGTCGCCAGCAGCGACCTCATTCTGGTCAAACGCACTGCCGATCATCCGGGCCTCGGTGAAGTCGAACGGCGTGCCTGCGACACTCAAAATTTTGCCGGTCGGAAGAAGTGAGTTATCGGTTTCCAGGAAACGCGGCGCTGAAACCTGAAGTGTATGTTCAAGCACGCTGGACCGCTCTGATAGCGATGAATCACACAGGTTGAAGTAGGCATGATTGGTCGGATTGATATGCGTCGGTGCGCTGCTGCTGGCTTCGTAACTATAGGTAAGTTCAGCATCAATCAGGCGGACCGTAACGCGGGTCGTGAGTTCTGCGGGGTATCCTCCCTGGCCCGCTGGCGAGACGAGGAAGAATACGACACCACTATCGATGAGTTCCGTGGTCCAGCACTGATTATGAAAAGCGACGTGTCCACCATGCAGGTGATTGTCGCCGTCATTCTGGTCAAGTTGGTAACGGATATCGTCGATGAGAATTGCACCACCACGAACTCGATTGCCATAGGGGCCAACAACTGCGCCAAGGTAGGTTGCATCCGTCAGGTAAGGTTCGAGAGAATTGAAGCCAAGGACACACTCTCGTTTGATGCCGCCAGCCAGATTTAAAGTTAGTGATTGCAGGCGAATACCCAGGTCCAGGATCGAGGCGTTCATGGACTCACTGGATAACGTGAAGCGCGAAACCGGAGAACCATCCAGCCTGTGGCCGAATAGCTCAGTTGATACTGTGGTCGTCATAACAGTCCTTTCCCGCGGAGCAGTTGAGTTGTGTCCCACAGAGCTTTCTCCGAGGGTGCAGATGTATTGTGCCGTACTTCCGCCAGGGTTTGAAATCGATTTCATGAATTCCTGCCGTAGCACGCATTGCCCGTTAAACATCGACGCGGCGCGACGACCATATAAGGCTTCACTAATAGCCAACGTGATACACTCGCCGCACGATTTACAGGTTGCTTTAGACTCATGGAAAAGAACCGCGTACCCAAGATTACCGATGTGGCGAAGGCCGCGGGGGTATCACCAGCAACCGTTTCCCGTGTATTAAATAGGTCCAGTGGTGTCAGCGCACCGCTCGCCGCCAAAGTTAAAAAAGCCGCAGCAAAGCTGGGGTATGTTCCGTTTAGCTCAGCTCAGGTGCTGCGCCGTCAAAAAGCGCCGGTCTGGGCAGCTATCGTGTCTGACATCGAGAACCCATTTTTTCCTGCAGTCGTCCGAGGTATTGAAGATGTTGCCCGGGAGATGAACCATCGGTTGGTTTTGTGTAATTCTGACGAAGACCTTGAGCGAGAATCCGCGTACATCGATGTGGCAATTTCCGAACGCATGGCTGGCGTCGTTATTGCGGTTGCATCAGTTAAGGAGTCTTCGCTCAAGCCTTTGACCGACCGTGGCGTGCCTGTGGTCGCAATCGACAGGTCCGCGGGCCGCGACATTGACGCGGTTGTCGTGGATAACCGGCATGGCGCTGAGGAGGCGACTCGTCATCTGCTTGAAAATGGCAGTCGACGCGTCGCCTGCATCACTGGACCAACCCGTGTTTCGACGGCCAATGAACGACTGGACGGTTATCGCAAAGCACTCAGCGAAGCAGGCATCGCAAGCGATCCCGCCCTGATCAGGCGAGTAAACTACAAGGAGGC
>JAJFKA010000032.1 GCA_021773555.1 Gammaproteobacteria bacterium | reverse complement strand
CGCAGATGCCGCCAGATTCAGAACCAACGCTAGATCAATTGCTTCCGTTTAGTCGTGAAGTCCTGGTGGTTGTGGACGATAAGTACTGCATAACCTTTGTCTCTCCGTCTGTGGAGCGGATGCTAGGGTATTCGTCGGACCACCTGCTACAGAGTCAATTGTGTGACCTTATTCCCCCTGGACCAGACCAGGAGCGCTGGAAAGCAGCCGTTGATCAGGCAGCTCAGACGATCGGAGAACCCCAGAATCCAATAGAAATCAAGGTGTTACACGTCGACGAAACAGTCCGAAACCTTGAGATTGTGCACACCCACATCAACGACGGCGCTCTCCATGGAACGCTGCTTACCATCCTGGATATCACGGATCGAACGACCGTGGATGCCGCATTCCAGGCAACCGATCGTCGTTATACCGCAGTGTACCGGGACTCTACCGATGCAGTTGCCGTCGTTGAGGCAACCGGTACTGTGTCATTCGTCGCCTCTTCATACCATCAATTAACCGGCAGGGAGTTAGGTGACGCGGGATTTAGCCCCGGGGACCTTATGGACCATGTGCACGAGGAGGACCGGGAGTCATTGGAAGCCCTGTTTTTCAGTGCGGTAAAGGCAGGTGAGCAGGTTGGCGTCGCCGGACAGTTTCGCCTCAACCACATGGACGGCTCAACGCGATGGATCAAGGTCAGATTCAGAGCCTGCTTTGATGACCCGGAAATCGCAGGTGTCATTGTCAACTTTACTGACATTTCCAGCCAGTACCAACTGGAAGCCGAGCGCTCATCGACAGAAGAGCGACTGAGAAACATATTCAATTTTCTGCCGTTTGCCATCACGGTTTTCGAAAACGATGGAAGAGCCTCGTTCTATAACCATCAGGCTGAAAAGCTGAACGACCGGGTTCGGGTCAACCGCAAGAATGTCGCGGTTTCGTTTCAGGCTGGCACCGATATGAAATATCCCTGGGTGGAGAAATGGACCGCGTTAGGTACGGATACCGCTTATTTTGATGACATTGAAATGGAACTAACGAATGGCGGACGGGCACCATTTGAAAGCTGGATTGCGCCACTAAAATTTGATGAAGATGGCACGATGCTGCAAATGATCATGGTTTCAAACGACATCACAGAACGGCGCCGAATGGAATCCATGGAACAGGAACTTCGGGTGAGCGATGAAAAACGCCGTGTCATCGTTGAGAATGCAAATGAGGGGATTACCGTCATTCAGAACGGAATGCTCAAGTTCAGCAATCCGAATCTGGAAGCGATTACCGGTTATTCGAATGAAATACTGACGTCCCGACCATT
Source organism: Gammaproteobacteria bacterium (assembly GCA_021773555.1). GTDB lineage: Bacteria > Pseudomonadota > Gammaproteobacteria > Pseudomonadales > Azotimanducaceae. The sequence goes on along the minus strand of JAJFKA010000032.1, from coordinate 4,544 downwards.
TGTGTCATTCATACATCCGGATGACCAGAGTATATTTATTGACCATCACAGAATCTGGGCGAGCGACAGTAAGCCAAGTTTCAGTTATTCATTTAGAGTACTTGATCAGCTTAATAAAATTAAGTGGATTGTCGTCAACGCTGTCGGCATCGATTGGGATGGTGAACAGGCTACCCTTGAATTTCTCACTGATGTCACGGACCGAAAGCGTGCGGAGGAGGAGTTGCAGAAGATTGAGAAACTTGGCTCCGTCGGCATCCTTGCGGGCGGGATAGCACACGACCTGAACAATTTTCTTACCGGCGCACTCGGGAGTATTTCACTCGCCAGAATGGAAGCTGACCCGGTGTCGAAAGACAGAATTTTATCCGATGCAGAGCGGGCCTGTTTGCAAATCAGAAACCTCACCCAGCAACTACTGACATTCTCCACCGGCGGCGCGCCAATTCTCAGTGTAACGGACGTTTCCACCTTACTACACGAAGCGGTCGACCTCGCCTTGAGTGGTTCGAACGTCGAGAGTACAGTTGCGATCGCAGCGGACCTGTGGCGTGCCGAACTGGATGAAGGTCAGATGAATCAGGTGATCAACAACCTGATTGTCAACGCAAGACAGGCGATGCCGAACGGCGGGAAATTGCGAATCACGGCGACGAACCTGCACGTCAATGCAGATTCAGGACTACCCTTAAGTCCGGGGGCGCATCTTAAGATTACAGTTGCCGATGACGGCATGGGGATCCCGGAAAATTTGCTCCAACAGGTTTTTGATCCGTTCTTCACCACACGAGAAGAAGGCAATGGACTCGGCCTGGCGACATCCTTTTCAATCATCGAAAAACACCTTGGTCATATTACGGTCGAATCCATTCCGGGAACTGGTACAAGCTTTCATATCTATGTGCCGGCCACACCCGATGCCCCGCGGGTTGAAGAAAAAGTAAAGACGTTGCCAGTTTCAGGAAGTGGCAGGATTCTGGTGATGGATGACGACGAACCGATCAGGAAGCTTGTTTGCTTAATGCTGGAGCGACTCGGTTATGAGGTTTTTGCGACAAAAAATGGTGAGGCTGCAGTTGAACAGTATGGCCTGGCCTTAAGCGCGGGGACACCTTTCGATGCGGTTATTCTGGATCTGACCATCCGCGGCGGTATGGGCGGTGAGGAGACAATCAGCAAGCTTGTCGAGCTTGACCCTGAGGTCAGCGCAATCGTATCAAGCGGCTATTCGACAGATCCCATCATGGCCAATTTCGAAGACTACGGATTCAAAGGTGTCGTCGCCAAGCCCTACAAGATTCGTGAATTAAGCGGAACTCTTGCCGATGTCATTAGTATCAAGAGCCAAACCGATCGGACAACCACCGAAACAAGCTCCCTTGCTGGCGCACTATGAGGCACGGGCAGTTGGTGGTGTGATCACTAGACTGATTTAATGCCGATCATTTCGGGTCAGACCGTCGTTAGTGCACTCGAGAGGGCGATGCTGAAAAAAAGTACTATGCAGGAAATTTCGCGCCAAATGTCTCACCCGGAATGCCCGAGGTATTCGCCACAAAACTAATCGTGTGGTAATTACCGCAAATGGCTATGATTTCCAGTTGCTGTTCCAGGTTCCACAGTTCCTGAAATTTCGTTTTTGTCTCCTCACACAGCGTCGCGTTGCGACAAAGTTCATCGGTCACGAGAATCAGTGTCGCTTCGGCCGCATCCCAGCAATCCGCCTCGTGATCTAATTGTCTGGTAGCCGATACCTGGACCGGCGTCAGTCCTACATGTTCACTGAACGCGGTAACATGGACGCCCCATTCGTATTCACAATTATTGTTGGCGCAGACCCGCAGGATTACAATTTCCCGTTCACGCATTGAAATCGGGCTGTTCCGGTCCAGCAAATTTATCGTTCCTTTCTTCAGGAATCTCTGGCTGTTGGCAAATACCCGGAACAGTTGAAGGATATACCCGTCACGCTGCGGATACTGGCGCAATATTTCAGCCACTGCCGGATCAAATGGTTCTGGAACAGGTTTTAATTCATTTCGCATGATGACCCCACTAAGCTGAAACCTTTCATAACAGGTCGAGCTCGATTGAGTCTGCTACTCTTTGTGTAGCTAAGTGACAATTCTATAGCTACATATTATGTAGCGTCAAGTGTCTGCATCAACGCTTTCGAAAAGGAGCATCCCATGGCAAAGAAACCCGGAGAACGCGTCCGTGGTTCGGAGACCGGCAGACCCATTATGGTGCTGCTGGACCAACTCGGACAACGCTGGACACTTCGAATACTCTGGGAACTTAAATCCGGTCGGCTAACCTTTCGAGAGTTACAGGCACGCTGCGAAAATGTCTCTCCCACACTGCTGAACAAACGCCTGAAGGATTTACGCGAACTTCAACTGATTGATCACGACACCGGAGGATATGGCTACACGCAATTGGGAAGCGCTCTCGGTAAACACCTGAAACCACTGGATTCCTGGTCGAAGCGCTGGGCACGTCAGTTGGATCAGTCTTAGCAGGAACGTTGCGCGACAGTGAGATTAGCCTGGTTCACACAATTGGACGATTCAAAGCAGCCGATCCGGCGCAACCGCCGCTATTTGCACCTCGAGTTCATGCTCAGCAGGAGACAGAGGCAAATCAATTATCAGCGAACGACCGAGTCTCGACAGTCCGGGCGCACTTTGCACACCATAGCCCCCCTGACCCGCCAGCCAAAAAAAGCCTTCAGTTCGCGGATCAAAGCCCACGACAAATGACTTGTCCGGTGCAAATGTGCGCAATCCCGCCCAGCGGTGATTCACTCTCGGAACTTCATAGTCGGTGACCGCCATAAATCGATCAATGGCAATGGCGATGTCCATTTCATCCGGTTGTGCATCGCACGGCGGCGAGGGCGTCTCGTCTGCAGGCGAGATCAGCAACTGTCCTGCGTCGGGCTTGAAATAGAAACGCTCATCCACGTCTATCACCAGTGGCCAGTCATCAATCCGGACATCAGGTGGTGCATTAACCAGCGTTACGGTCCTTCGCTTCGGGATCAATCCGAGCGGCGAGAGTCCAGCCCGACTGGCTACTTCATCTGCCCAGGCTCCCGCTGCATTGACAAGTATCGGAGCACTGAATATCTCGCTGCCGGTTTCAACAATCCAGTTGCCTGATGATCGCCGCAGGGACAAGGCTCGGCTGCTGGTGACCAGGCCACCTCCCCGGGCACCCAGCAATTGACGATATCCTTGCAACAGCGCATCGACATCCAGATCACCACCGGTCGCATCAAATAGCCCGAAAGCGATCGACTCCGCATTCAGAATCGGAACTTCGATCTGCAGCGCAGCCACGCTCATGGGAACAAGCGCTGGATGTTCCTTGTGCATTTCTGCAACCGCTTCTGACTGATCCGCCTGACCCACGAACAATGAACCACGGGGGCGCAGCAATGCTGTTTCAGAAAAGCCAGTTGGCGGCGAACGGAAAAAAGACTCACTGGCCCGCGTGACGGCCTGGACCACGGAGTTGCCATAGGGCGGAGCGAAGTACGCCGCTGAACGCCCGGTTGCATGATAACCAGGCTGGGATTCGGCTTCGAGGACAACAACGCGGGCATCGGCAGCGAGCTCAGCTGCGACAGACATGCCCGCGATTCCCGCGCCGATCACGATCACATCGTAACTGGCTGCCATGAACACACTCCAACATATTTAAATTTACAGGCGCGTGTAAACCTGACCCTGGGTCGAGCACAATTATCCGCTTGCAAAGGCTCAGCAGTGTCACTTATCAAGCCGGGCAGTATGCTCGACAGGCGCATCGTAACCCGGCAATCATACGGCCTCAACATCAACTGAGTGCACCAAATCCATACCACCGCACCACTGTTTTATGCCGCGGCGTAAGCCAACCCTTCAAGCAGAACGTCCCTGGATTACGACAGCCGGCCCGAAGAAGTTGTGTCGGATTTTTTTACACTACCTTCAAGCCGGTGATCTCACCATCTGCCACACCATCAGATATCAATTCAATATCAATGAGTTATCAATACTGGTTTGATAATTGCTTACACTGCGCAAGACGATACACCAGCAGGTGCAATCCTGCAGAGTAAGTGGCGATACAGTAAACAGGATGCCACAACAAATGTCAGTCTCACCAGTCGAATGATATGCTCCGCGATGCGATAATCTCAGTTTCATCGCTGGTCCGTCGAACCAGGTAAAGAATTTCGGCGTCGAGGAAAACCTGTACAGCAGATGGCGAAGGATCGCTCCATCAGACTTTTACCCAGAGTAAGAAGATGAAGCAAAAAATAAAAATGGCCATCGCGTTATTTGGACTCTCCGTATCCTGCGCGCTCGTCGCACAGGAAGCCGGTTTTCCGGGTCGAAATGTAAACGTAATTGGTCCACCTCCCGCAGGGTCCGGTGCGATTCAGGATACCGGTCTAAGACAACAAAACGAGCCGTCCTGTGCGGTCAATCCGGCCAATCCCAGCCAGATTTGTTGTGGATTCAATGATTACAGAGGCATTGATGTTCCTGCCA
>JAJFKA010000031.1 GCA_021773555.1 Gammaproteobacteria bacterium | reverse complement strand
GCGGAGTTCAATTCATCCTTAATGAATCCGTTGGCCGCTGACCGGGCGGCACTCCGGGCTCGCATCAACTGCGCAGTCGATACTGTGCGCGCGCTGGACATGGTTGATACCAACAAAATTGGTGCCATGGGATATTGTTTTGGAGGATTGTGTGTGCTTGAACTGGCCCGGTCGGGTAGCGATGTGCTGGGCGTCATCAGTATTCACGGGATATTTTCTCCCGGTGACGTTGCCAATGAGCCAATTACTGCGAGCATTCTTTGCCTGCACGGTCAGGATGATCCGATGGTGCCACCGTCCCAGGTACTGGATTTTGAAGAGGAGATGTCTGCGGCAGGTGCGGACTGGCAAGTGCACGCTTATGGGGGAACCATGCATGCTTTCACCAATCCGGGCGCGAACGATCCGGGCTTTGGAACGGTCTACAATCCGGTTGCCGACAGACGTGCGAGCCAGTCGATCGACAACTTTTTCACCGAGATTTTTGTCTGAATTGAACCCGGTCTAAAAGCTGTCTTTTCCGGGCCTGGGTTTCTGCGAATGGTTGGCGTCAGGTTATTTGTTGCGTCGTGTATCAGCTAACCGTGGTTATCCGACAGGCAGAGAAACTGGTGTACTTCGAGCCTGATCATAGGTTACCTCTGTTTAATTGGCGAACCGGAGGCGCGCACTGGCGCCATCTCGTGCCGGGCGCTGAATTGCCCGGTATAATAAACCCAATCGATTGCAGGCCAGTTTCCGGGCACTGATTTTTTTAACCCAATCCGGGCGCGCTATGCGTTAACCTTATGCAGAAGTGAGACGGGAGTGATATGACCCTGGTCATCAGCCAGAGCGGGATATCTCCAGAAACAGCGGTGATCGATTCTGATGATCAGCTGATGAGGGCCTATTGCCGTGGCGATGGTGGAGCGTTCGATGCACTTTATGGCCGCTATAAGCGGCCATTGTACGGTTATATCAACCGCAATTGTGGGGACACACGGGTGGTTGATGAACTGTTCCAGGACGTCTGGTTGCGAGTCATTGTTGCCTCCCGAAAATATCGGGCTGCAGGCAGATTCCGGTCCTGGATATTCACTCTCACGCACAATTGTATCGTGGACCATTACCGGCGAGCCGATCGTGAGCCGATGCCGCACACCACGCTGGTGGAGTCGGCTGCGGACCATTCACCTGAAGGTGACGCGGAACTGGCCGCCAGAATTGCCCGGGTGGTTGCCGCGTTGCCGCTGGAACAACGACAGGCTTTTTGTCTGCGTGAGGAATCGGGTTTTTCCATTGCCGAGATCGCCGAGATCCAGGGCGTCGGCGTTGAAGCCGCGAAGAGTCGATTAAGATACGCCTACCAAAAAATGCGCATTCAGTTGAAAACCGATGAAACCTGACAATCGAACATTGCGCCAACTCGCCGACGCCGAATTCGAGACAGAGTTCGAAGACGTGACGACGGTACTGCGTAACAACCGGTCATCGGACATTGACGTGCCGCGCAGGCTGGATCGCAAAATCCGGGAACAGGCCCGATATAATGTGGGCCATGATCCGAGTAAACACTGGATTTTTAGTCGGGTACCGCAACTGGCGCTGGTCGCACTGCTGTTTTTTAGCATCAGTTTGTATTTTCTGATGGGATTGAACAGTCGCAAACCGGGACAAAACCAGCACGATAGAGCCGTGCCGGAAAGCGTTCACTCGGCGGCACTGACCGCTACTCCTGCTGAGCGGCAGCTCAAAACGCGCACACGAGCTTCACCGCCGGTTCCGCCTCGCGCAAGAGTAGCGGACCCGAATGCATCATCCGGGCATAGCTGGGTAAGATTGAAGTTCACTGTGGGCGACAATGGGATCGTTCAGGACATTACGGTCATCGAGAGTTGCGTACGTCAATCCCCTCAGGCAACTTGTGCGGATGATGATCAATATGATGATTACGCCATCGCGTCAGTGCGTTCGAATCGTTACGATCACGGTGGTGAAACGGAGGAACTGGTGTTGATCCCGCGCGATTACCGCCCACCGGAACCACGCTGATCGTCCTTCAGATGATGAAGACCGGGTTAATTGGCATTCACGTAGATGACATGGTCCCGATTCATAATCAGTTTCTGACCATTCTGGTAGATCACAATAAATGCTTTGGTCTGATTGATGATATCTGAAACCCGCGACTCCTCGGCGAGCGTTGGGTAGACGAGACCGTAGACCGTGCGATCGTTTGTAAAGTGCACAACCAGATTTTTGGCGGGGATCATCGTCTTTGCCTTTGCCTCGGTATCGTCCTGATCACTGCGCACCATCACCAGATGGTGTTTATTAATCAGCCGGTAGGCGCCTGCGGTACTTTCGAACGGAAAAAAATCATCCGGATCTTCATTTAAAAATTCTTCGATCAGTGGATTGCCACCGGCTGAAACAAGATCCTCCGTGACGAACATGATTCCCTCGACGGTTTCGCCGTCCATTAACAGTAGTTCTACGGGTACATTAATCTTGGGAATCTCATACATAGTCTGATACCTGGCGATAAGTCACATGGATAAAACAACAAAGTGGCGCATCAATCAATCGCCCGTGTCCTGGTTGTGCAGGCAGGACACTTTATAATCCAGTACAAATTCCTGCTTGAAGGTGAACCAGCCGGTGATTTGCTCGCCGCTCAGGACCCTGGGTAGCCAGAACTGATCATCTGCCCACATCTCGTGGTAAGGAATATCGCCGAGTTCAAACCAGTGCGGGACTGCCTCATCAGTTTCAGTCGGTGTGCCCGTATAGTCACTGGCGACGTACACATAGCCATGAATTCTGGGCATGTCCTCGGCGTGAAAAAATAGCTGCGCCGCAAATTTAACGTTCAGGGGCTCGATCAGTAACTCTTCCCGGGTTTCACGAATCGCGCATTGTCTGGGCGTCTCTCCGGGTTCGAGTCGACCCCCCGGACCATTGATTTTACCCGCTCCCAGCCCGCGTTTTTTTCGGATCAGGAGAATCTTCTCATTTTTGACAACAAACATCAGGGTAGCGGTTTCCTCTGGCTCCCAGATTCCCCAGTCTATATCGCTGATTTTCATGCTGCGTGCCGCTGGCAAATATCTGCGCGGGGAAGACAAATGTTCTGACACTCAGTCTGCAAAGACGCACCTTTCCCTGGCCCAGGCGCGCAAGCTATCGATCTTCTCGTGCATGACCACGGACAGTGGGTTGGTCTGTCTGATCGCGATCTCCAACCGGGTAGCGTCAAGTGACTCTTCAAGACTTGAAATTGAATAGAGTGCGCTGACGATGACCTGCTCGATCTCGGCGCCGGAGAATCCTTCAGTGAGAGTCGCGAGCTTATCCAGATCGAACAGGGCAGGGTCAATGCTGCGCTTGCGCAGGTGAATATCGAAAATCACCTGGCGGATTTCGTGTGATGGCAGGTCCACAAAAAAGATCTCATCCAGTCGGCCTTTGCGAACCAGCTCAGGTGGCAGCTGTGAGATATCGTTGGAGGTTGCGACGATGAACACCCGACTCTTCCGTTCAGCCATCCAGGTTAACAGCGTGCCGAGAATTCTCTGCGATATACCTGAATCGTTCTGGCTGATGGAAATGCCTTTTTCGATCTCGTCGAGCCACAATACGCAGGGAGACATGGTGTCCGCGAGTTTGAGTGCTTCACGCAGGTTCCGTTCGGTTTCCCCGAAGAACTTGTTGTACAGGGAACCAAAATCAAGGCGCAACAGGGGTGCACCCCACATGCCAGCCACGGCCTTGGCAGCGAGACTCTTGCCGCTGCCCTGGATGCCGAGCAGCATAAGCCCCTTTGGCTGGTCGAGTTGGTTCTGGGCCGTCCCCAGAAATTGATCCCGGCGCTGGTCCAGCCAGAGTTTCAATTTTGACAATCCGCCCACTTCCGTGAACTTTACGGTGTCGTATTCGAAACTCATGATGCCTTCCATATCCATGAGGGCGAATTTGGCTTTGTTAACAGCGGGCAGATCCGATTGGTCAATGGCACCGTCATCATAGATCGCTCCCCGGATCAGCTGACGTGCGTCCTGAAGCGACACGCCCTTAAGGTTGTTGACCAGCTGAGTAAAGGTTTCAGAGCTGCTTCTTACCGGCCGGTTACCCTGATGCCGTGACCAGGTACTAGCCTCCTCCCTGACGAGATTCATCAGTTGTTCTTCACTCGGCATGGACAATTCGAAACGAGCGCTGTATCGATTGACCTCTGGTGGTAGTTTCAAGGCATGGGAAAGCAGGACGATGGTATGCCCCAGGGACGGGTGGCGCATGGCGATTTCACGCAGCAGGCGAATATTGAGCGCCTCATCAGCAATGTGGTGGTGAAAATCGCAGAGCACATAGATGCTGGGCATCTGATCCTGTTTGATGTGCTGCAACACCCAGTCCGGAGTTGTGGACGCCTCATCATTCTCAGGATGCGCGCCAAAGCCGAGTCGGTTCAAACCCTCGGTGACGGACCAGACGTATAGTGGAGAGGCGCGTTTCACCGCGAGCCGGGTAATCATCTCAAGAACCCGCGGTTCCTCGAATGATTCGATCACCAGTATCGGGACCTTTGAGTCCAGCAGTAATCCCAGGTCTTTTAGATCGGAAGCCACATCTTTGTCACATCACGCCAGTGTAATCAGAGTAATGAATTTGCGCTGCGGGGGCAACGTGGGATTAGTGATCAAGCTCTTCCAGGGTCTTTGGCCAGTCCTTTTTGAGCAACCTCGAAAGCCCGCGGTCTGCCAGCAGGTTGCCTTGATTCTGGCAGTGTGCACAGTAGTTGCACTCATTGGTTGCGTATCGGATCCGCTGCACTGGATTGCCGCAGTCCGGACATGGCTGCCGGTACTTTCCGTGGACAGCCATCTCGTCATGGAAGGCGGTCACTTTAGTCGGAAATTTTCCTGCAGCCTTGGTTTTTAGTATCTCACACCATTTTTGCAGCACGATCCGACAGGAATCATACAATGCCTGCCATTGTTCATCCGTCAGGTGTCGGATCTGGCGCATTGGACTGATTCGGGCATGGTGCAGAATTTCATCGGAGTAGGCATTACCAATCCCCGCGAGAAACCGCTGATCCGTCAGGGAGCGTTTCAACGTATGATTTTCGAGACTCAGAATCTCTTTGAACCGCTCAAGGGAGATGTTGAAGACCTCGAGTCCGCCCTTATCAAACTCGGTGAGACCTGATTTCCCTGCCACCAGATGGACTGACGCCCGGTGCTTCTGGCTGGCCTCGGTGAGCACCAGCGTGCCGGTTGAGAAGTCCAGCGCCAGCAGACCCAGTTTGCCAGGGATCTTCGCGCCAGCCCGGTACCATTTGAATCGCCCCGCAATCATCAGATGCACGACAATGTAAAAGTCACCTTCCAGTGTAAAAATCAGGCGCTTCCCCAGCCGTGAGATGCCCCGGACCTTTTTTCCCACTAACGATTCAATGGGCGGTTCCGCGGTGCGCAGTACAAAAAGATTGGCCACGCGGATTCCGAGCAGCGTGTCGTCCCGTAGTTGTTCGTTCAGGACGTCGACGTACAGGTTCAGGTCAGGCAGTTCTGGCATCGGCTCGTCTCAATCAGGCGTTACTGCGGGTGAGTTCACTGATTCGCGCGACGATTTTCGGCCATGCGCCGACGCTGAGTTCATGCCCCATACCGTCGATCAGCAGCAACGACGAACCGTTAATATTCTCATGCGTATCGACGCCTTCGTTCATGGGCACCACGGTGTCGTCGGTGCCATGGATCACCAGGGTGGCGAGGTTAAGCTGGCGCAGCTTTTCACGACGGTCACCCTGGGCGGCGATGGCAGCCATCTGGCGGGCGATGCCTGTCGGACAAAAACTACGCTTAAAGGCCTCGATCGCCAGTTCACCCGCCCTGTCGATATCAAATTCGGAGAGTGCACTATCGCCGAGTCCCTGCAAATCAATGGCTGCAGGATAGTTGCCCCGAACGGTGCGGGCATCGCTACTCAATCCAGACAGGTCGGAATTACCGGTGGTTGACATGATTGAAGTTAATGACTGGACCCGGGTCGGGTAGTTGATGGCCATGACCTGTGCAATCATTCCGCCCATGGACGCCCCGCAAATGTGCGCCCGTGGTATCTCCAGATAATCAAGCAGACCAATACTGTCGGCGGCCATGTCATCGAGTGTGTACGGGATGACCGGCACGTTTCCCTCGAGATACTCGGCCAGCATCACAGCAATGTCGGTGAGGCCGAAACTGTCTATTTTTGTCGACAGGCCCGCATCACGGTTATCAAATCGGATCACATAGTGACCGCTATCGGCCAGCAGACGACAGAACTCATCGTCCCAATGAATCAATTGTGCACCGAGCCCCATGATCAGCAGAAGCGGTCGGCCGTCGGCGTCACCGAACGTCTCGAATTCCAGAGTGATTCCGTTGGCGGTGGCTTGTGGCATTTTTTGCAGCTCCCGGTTAACGCCTGATTGACCCGGTCAGGATCGGTACCAACTCAGCGATATCTCAACATTACATTCCCATCTTCGATGTCTATCCGGGGAGGACGGGGTAGTTTGCAGGCAGCGGTCTCAGGCTTCAGGCACTCGCCGGAGGCAGTATCGAACTCGTAACCATGCCAGTGGCAGACCACCGTGGTTGTGCCGGGGTCAGGTGCATTCAACGGACCGAGCAGGTGGGGACAGATACTGGAAAAACAGACCAGTTGACCGGCCCGCTCCATCAGCCAGAATTCTCCTCGCTTCAGTTGCACCGTGATCGGCAGTTGCGCCCGAAGCATCTCCAGGGAACCAAGATTTACTTCCTGGCGGGATTCCCGTTGTTCGGTTAGTCGCTGTTGACGACGGCACATCATTGCCTCGTCCTCGTCCCACAACTGTTCGTAAAGTTTCAGATAAATCGCCCCAATTTTTGTGATTGATGCCGCCGGCACATCAGTCGCGTGGAATTCGACATGGACCTGGGTATTGTCTCCACTGGGCGTGAGGGTGGTCCAGATTTCAGACACTTGCCGCTGCTCTTGATAGCTCCGGGCAACGTATTGGGGTTTATCGATACATAATTCCACATGTCCCGTCCTGTCTGCATTCGACCAGGTTCGCCATCCCCAGGGACCCGCTTCGTCCAGGCTGACATAATCAAAAGAAGTGGCGTGCAAGTGGGGAAGATGCTCCCAGTCCAGCACATTCTCCCAGGCGCGTTCGATACCGGCGTGTACCAGCCGGTCGTACGTGGCGATGGGTGTGAGCGTCACGTCGTTGGGATTGTATTGCAGGGGATTCGGTTGCAGGGCAGGCATAAAGTTGGTGCGAGAAGGATTTGTCTGATTCTAGCGTTTTGTTCCCCGGTGAAACCAGCACGGAAGGCTGGTTTTATAGCCTGAAGGGTGAAACAAATGGGTTTTTTCGCTGTCTATGAGGCAGTCGGATAAATCGCCCCGGGACGGGATATTGATTTGCATCAACTAATTTTGACTAAAAGGCTTGAATTAACTGGATACGTCCCAAACTACTGAACGATGTGCCGATGATGTGTTCTAAGCTACTGAAACTTAATACACTTTTTCCCTTGGAGACAAGATGACAGAAATGGTTGTGAACCAGCTTCCAATCCTCAGAACCGGCAGTCTGCAGGAGTATCTGGATTCTATCCAGAGAATCCCTATCCTGACAAAGGACGAGGAAACCGACCTGTTTCTGCGATTTCAGGAGCACGGTGATGTTGAATGTGCACGAAAAATCGTTTTGTCCCACCTCCGTTACGTGGTCTACATCGCTCGGGGCTATGCAGGTTATGGATTGCCGCTGGAAGACATCATCCAGCAGGGCAATGTTGGCCTGATGAAGTCTGTTAAGAAATTTGACCTGAAACATGATGTCAGGCTTGTCTCGTTCGCGGTTCACTGGATCAAGGCGGAAATTCACGAATTTATCCTGAAGAACTGGAAGATCGTGAAAATCGCAACCACCAAGGCGCAGCGAAAATTATTCTTCAATCTGCGCAAAGCCAAGGCAAGACTGGGTTGGTTTAGTGCCGATGAAGTCGAAAAAGTCGCCGGCGACCTGGGCGTGAAACCGCATGAGGTTGTCGAAATGGAAGCCCGTCTGGCGAATTTCGATGAGAGCTTCGAACCGGTTGGCGATGATGACGAAGTGTTTTATGGTCCTTCAGCCTATATGACCCTGGGCGAGCAGGAAGACCCGGCATTTGTCGCGGCCAATGACGAGATCGCAGCGCAGATGCATGAGGGCCTCGGTGAGGCGCTGGCATCTCTGGATGACCGGGCCAGGGATATTGTGGTGAGCCGCTGGTTGTCGGATGAGAAAGCCAGCCTGAAAGACCTTTCACTCAGGTACGGTGTTTCAATTGAGCGAATCCGTCAGGTGGAAGTAAAAGCGTTTGAAACCATGCAACCCTACATTGCAGCAGCCTGACGCCATTTTTTTAAATTCCTGAGAAACCAACTTAATGGGAGGCCTGGCCTCCCATTTTTTTGGTATGGTTAAAGCTTTAATCCCACCAACACAGGAATAAAGCGATGTCGGACAGCCTTATCAGCAGCGATCAGCAATTTAACGGCGAGCAGATTGTCGCCGATCTCAACCGGTTGCTACGCCTGCGTACCACACCGATCGGCATGAAGATGTTTAAAACCCGTGCGGAAATGGAAGCGATTCCACGCATCAGGCGCCCCAAGGAGATACACACGACCGATCAGATTGTCGGCCAGGCCAGTCGCAATGGCTGGACGGTTGGCATCACCATGGATGATCTGGTCGGTGCCCAGTGCGGCACAGTCGTCGGTCTGCATCCACGCAGTGATGAATGGCTTTCCGGGGACCGGATGACGGGAGTTTGGTACGGCACGCCTGAAGATGCTGCCGCCCATCAGGACGCGATGGATGTGCTGCCCTTCGGTCAATTTGAAGCCATGGCAGTCAGCCCGCTGGCGGCGGGCAGACTTGACCCTCCTGATATTTGCCTGATTTACGCAACCCCCGCGCAAATGATCCTTTTTATCAATGGACTGCAGTGGACCGGATACAAAAAGCTGGAATTCAGCTGCGTCGGTGAATCGGCGTGTGCTGATTCCTGGGGACGAGCTCTCACAACCGGTGAGCCCAGTTTGTCTATTCCCTGCTTTGCCGAGCGTCGTTATGGCGGCGTGATGGAAGATGAATTACTGATGGCGATCCCGCCTTCATTTCTGCCTAAGATCATTATCGGTCTCGATGCCCTGTCGAAAAATGGCCTGAGATACCCGATTCCGCAGTATGGGGTGAACAACGACGTTCGCGCCGGTATGGGGGTCAGTTACGCGAAGTAGCGTCAACGCGCGTAGCTATCCAGAACGTGGCAACCCTCGAAGGAACGAATTTGTTTTAAGCACGCAAGATAATGTTGAGCAGCAGGGTCTCATACAACATGAGATGTTTGCTGTTGATGATATTGCTGGTTTGCACCGACGCTGTGGTTGCGGTCACCAGGAACGGATTTGATCTTGACGATGCGTTGATCCCGGTAAAAGAAATTTACCCGGGTGGTCCACCGCGGGATGGGATACCGGCGATCATCCAACCCGTGTTCGAAACTGCCAGCAAAGCGAAATGGCCTGACGACGATGATCGTGTACTGGCTGTTAATATTGGCGGCCAGCCAAAGGCCTATCCGATCGCGATTCTAAACTGGCACGAGGTCGTTAACGATAAAACCGGTGATGAGCATTTCGTCATCAGCTATTGTCCGCTGTGCGGGACGGGGATGGTGTTTGCCGCCGATATCGCAGATTCTTTCTTACAGTTCGGTGTCTCCGGTCTGCTGTACAACTCGGATGTGCTGTTATACGACAGGAACTCGGAATCGCTCTGGTCACAACTTCTAGGCAAGGCGATCAGCGGAAAACTGAAAGGTTACTCGTTGTTGCAGTTACCGGCGGTGCATACGTCCTGGGGCGCATGGCGAAAGCAACACCCGGATACCCTCGTCCTGAGCCGTGAGACGGGTTACCGACGTAACTACAGTCAAAGCCCCTACGAGGGTTACGAGCGGACCCGGCGTCTCTATTTTGATGTTTCTCACAAGGCTCCCCGGGATATCCACCCGAAATCGCGGGTGCTCGGTGTTTCGCTCAATGACGTTGACAAGGCGTATCCGCTTGCGAGCCTGTCGAAATCGGGTCTACGCCGCTTCAAGGATCAGATTGCAGGACAAACCTACCTAATCACCTGGGACGAAGCATCCGCGACGGCGCAGATCTTTGATGAGGATGGCCGGTTGGTGCCATCCGTTTCCGCCTTCTGGTTCGCCTGGTATACCTTTCACCCGGACACGCTCGTCTATCAGGGACCTCAGTCCGGCTCGGCGGAGGGGTCAAGATAGGACCAGGCCTGTATGCCGAGATGGTGTTCACGGATTGTCAGGTTCAGCATTGATTCGATACGCTGCGCGCCTTCGCCGGAATCCATCAACAGGGTGGCCGCTACGTTCATGCTGTTGGATCCAGTCTGCACCGCCAGGAGCGATTCGATTTCGACGGAAGCTGCACCCGGCCGGTAGTCTGCTATTGAGAGATGTTGATCCAGGTGCCCGACCTGGATCTCGAAATGGGGATAGTTCAGCAGTTCAGCCGCCGCTTCGGCCTTGCCGTTGTGCAGGTGAAGATAGAAGTCCTTGACGAGTTTGAAGCCGCGGGACTCAAGCCCCGAGGTATCCACATCATCAGCCGCGAAGTCACTGCCAAATCGGGACTGGATACCCCAGTGTCCTTCGACACGAGTAACGATGTACACCACGGGATTGGTGTGAATGATTTCTCCCGCGGCGTTGTAACGACTCCACTGACCCGCAACATGGATTTTATCCGGTGATGTGTGCAGCACTCGTTTGTAGTCCCATTCACTGTGGTCCCAACCGGTGGCAACCACTTTGTCGAAGTCCACTTGCGCCGCGTAGCGCTCCGCAGTGGCAGAGACGACGATGTCACCAAATGGAGAAGGCCGGACATGCGGGTAATTCAGGGAGGCTGCCCAGCGGTCAGGGTCTCTGCTGTTCCAGGTATTGATAAATTCGTCTACCGCCTGAAGGCCGGTTTCTTCGAGTTGCTGCGACATAATTTTTTTTCAATCCTTGGGCTGCGGGATTACGCATTAAATCACCGTGGGCAATGAAGATGAAGTGCACAGCCGGGTTAGTCGAAATATGTTTGCGTTCTACCTTCTTCGAGATACTGGAATGCCAGTGCAATATGCGATTCGATCACTCTGCCGGTTGACAGCGGTGGCAATTCAGCCAGGGGGAAGAACCCTGCATCCTTTGTTTCCGCACCGGGAGCCGGTTCACCGGCTTCAAGCTGATCGCAGATGAAATACATTTTATAAAAGTCGCGCGTATCAGCGAGATAATTGTGCCTCGCCTTGTGGAACAAGCCGTAGAGCCTGTTGGCGCGGACTTTCAGATTTGCTTCCTCCAGAACTTCCTTTTCGGTGTTGGCGGCGGCGGACAAGCCAACATCGGCGAATCCCCCGGGTAGTGTCCATAGGTTGTCCAGCTTTTCCTGAACCAGGAGGATTGTATCCTCTCGGATGACGGCGGCGCGGACATCAATGCGCGGCGTGACATAGCCTTCTCCGAAGTCGGGAATCAGGTCTGTGATCCGCTCGATCGGTACGTCGCCGATGCTTGCCAGCATGCTGTTGGCGATATCAGCCAGTTCAACATATCGCTCCCGATCAAATTCGCTCGCGGCAAAATGCACCCCCGTAGAAGCCAGCGCCTGAATTCGTTTCGCCCAGCCGAGCCATAAGTCTTCCATCAGGTTTGCCAGCTGATGAAGCCGTTTGAGATGGCGTACTGGCCGGATTCAGTCAGCACTGAATAACTGAGCCCGGTGTCGGTCTCGTTGTGAATGAGCAAAGTGAGCGTTGATGGCATCAGCACCATGGCTGAGAATCGCCCGCCAAGACGGATGAGTTTCTCCGGGTGCTCAGGTGAATAGACCTCGGTAATTTTTGAAACGGCCAGCGCCAGGGTCGCCGTGCCATGAAGGATAATGTCAGGCAGTCCGGCATTAAGTGCAACCAGACGGTCGCTGTGAATAGGATTAAAAATTCGCGCGGTTTCAGTATAAACATTAGCCGCTCCGGACAGCACCGGTATATCAATCCTACGCGTAACCTTGCGGGCATCATGCGCTGGCCACGCGGGAGGCTCGGCACAAAAATTTCTCGAACCCATGATATCAACACCCCTGGAAATGCTTTGCTGAAAGGTCCGCGTTACCAGTTCTTCGCGCTGGTTATAACTATCGAGGCGCAGCCATTGGGCGGCGCCGGGTTTTATTTTTTCCACCCCGATGATGGTTGCGACTGTCTTCAGGGTGTCCCCGGCACGAATGGGTTGATAGATGTGCAGGTCGTGGGAAGCGTGCACCCCACGGCTGGCTTCCTCTGCTGTTACCGATTGATTTCCTTCGATATTTCTCGCGTCCAGAATGACTGGCCACTCGACGCAAACCGGGAAAACCGGGTGTGCAATCACATCAGGTCTTGCCTGGGTGTCCATATAGCAGGCACTCGAATCACCCAGGCCCGCTGCATATGCCATCGTCCAGCGAGCGTCCACCGGATGCTCAAACGTGCGCGTTGTCTGACCGACAATTCTCGTTGATAGTGGCATGGGCTCCCCGTTGTTTCTAATTCAGCTTCGCTGGAGTGTACCCCAGTCCGATGGTTAACGCAGGGGCTGCGATGCGCTAAAATATTCATCCGGCGCCGCCTGCTTCCACGGAATCGAGGTCGTTAGTTGCCGGTGACTTAAAAAAATGGAGCAGCACTTTGAGCAAGCATCTGGTCTGTTGGAATTGTGGTGAATCGATTGAGGATATCCCTCTGCCAATCAGTCGGCACGCCAATTGTGCGCACTGTTTCGAGGTTTTACATTGTTGTCGGTTGTGCAGACATTACCAACCGAAAGCCTCAATTCTGTGTGATCACGAACGTGCTGACCCACCGGTCATCAAGGAAAACGCGAACTTCTGTGATTACTTCAAGCCGGTGCGGATAAATTTCAGCGCTGTCAATGTGGACCGGGCCGAACAGGCAAAGGCCTCGTTACAATCACTGTTTGACGGTTCACAAGCAGAGCCCGATGCGCTCGATGTTGACGGCGGGCCGGATGATAAAGTGAACTCACGCCTTGATGATCTGTTTGACGACTAACCATCGATAAGGTCAGGCGGGTCGGGTAGAGAAATCCGGGTCACGAAGCACGACAGTCGGGTTTTACTGCTAAGCGGGCTAGGCTTCGTTGGGAATAAAGTTAAACCGAATAAAATAGATTGTCTCACCACGTCCGTGCTTCGCGGTTTTTAGCAGGTCCAGCTTGTTCATGAAACCTGAGTCCTTCGCCATCTGCTCGGTAATATCGTCAAAGCTGATTTCCCGCATGGCAGTGACCTGTACGGATCCGCCTTCCATTTGATATCGGCCGCCAACCCTGGCGTTGGCCCTGGTCCAGATTCGGATCGTGGTGGTGATTTCGCCGCGCCTGATTCCAGCTCTCAGCTGCTTTGCAAACTGCACGCTACACAACACCCTCGCGGCGAAGCTTTAAGATGTCGTCACTGGAAAATCCGATGTCCCGCAGGATCTCGTCGGTATGTTCTCCGAGCAGCGGTGGCCCGTTGACAACCTCGGGACCATCGCTGTCTGTGACATAGCCAGCCTTCACGAGCTGAACTTTTTCATCCGGGTTGATGCGTGAAGGTAAGGTCACAAATACGCCGCGGTGGTCGAGTTGTGGATCAGTCATGACTTCAGGCAATGATCTGATTTCCGCCACGGGAATACCCGCTTTGGACAGGATCATCATCCATTCCGCCGTGGTCCGAGGGGCAAGACCTTCGCGGACAAAGGCGTTTACTGCATCATTGTTTTTAACCCTTGCCTCGGGTGTTGCAAATTCGGCTCGCTGTAAATCATCGGTCCGGTCCATGCAAGCAAATAGTTTTTCCACCTGGGGCTGACGGATCGCGGTGATCTGGATAAACCCATCCTGCGTGGGAAACACATTTGCGGTTGGTTGCCTTGTGGGCGACGCATTGCCTAACAGACCAACAAGGTTGCCCTGGTTCAGATAATTGGAATATTGCGCCGCCTGCACCACAATCGCGGTGTCCAGCATCGCAACATCTATCCGCTGGCCTTTTCCTGTCATAGCCTTGCGGTGCAGGCTCGCGGAAATAGCGAATGCGGTGTTGAGTGCCGTTGACATATCGACTGGCATGAATCCCGTGCGGGTTGGCCCGGTTTCGGGATGCCCATTCTGCGACATCATGCCCGATGATGCCTGGATTGCTCCGTCGTAGGCGGCCTCACCGGCCTTGGGTCCGGACTGTCCATAGCCTGTTACCGAACAGAAAATCAGGTCTGGCTTGAGCTCGCGGAGCGTGTCGTAACCGAGTCCCAATCTTTCCATGGTGCCGGCCTTGAAGTTTTCCACGAGCACATCAGCCTGTACGATCAGTTTTTTTACGATGGCGACACCCTGGTCTGACTTCAGATCCAGGGTCAGGCTTTTCTTGTTGAGATTCATGCCCATGAACGAAGGAGACAGGCCCTGGTTTTCGCCGATCGACATCAGCCCCCGGGTCTGGTCACCGGTCACCGGTTGTTCGACCTTAATCACCTCGGCGCCAAGTAAAGCCAGTTGCATGACCGCAAAGGGACCGGCAAGGACCTGGGTGAAGTCGATGATGCGAACGCCTTCAAATGCCTTGGTCATATTTATTTTCTCCCGGCAGGGTTGGTTGCAGATAACATTGGATGTTGCGCATGTTCACAGGTTTCGGCTACTTCCTAAAATACGGAATAGCCACCATCAATCAGGAAATTCTCGCTGGTGTGGTAGCTGCTTGCGCTGCTCATGATGTACACCGCGATAGCGGCAAAATCCTCGGGTTGTCCCCAGCGACGCATGGGGATGCGCGGGATAACATTATCGACAAATTTATCCCAGTTGAATGAGGCCTCGGTCATCGCTGTTTCGATCCATCCGGGCAGGATGGTATGCGCGGTGACGCCATAGCGTGCGTATTCGACCGCCAGTGCCTTAATCATGGACACGAGCCCGCCCTTGGTCGCGGCATAGTGCTGACCCCGGGGTTGTCCTGAAATCGCCGCAAGGCTTGCGGTACCGACCAGACGTCCGAACGCATCGCCTGTTTCAGCTCGCTCGCGCATATGCCGGGCGGCGTGCTTGAAGGTATAAAATACACCATTCAGGTTGACGTCAATGAGCCTGTCCCACTCCGCTGTTTCCATCTCATCAAATCGCGTACCGCGCCCGCCGATACCGGCGTTGGCAAAACAACCGTCAACCCTGCCGTGAGCCTCGAGGGTTTCCTGGAAACTGGCTGCGACTGCCTCTGGGTCGCTGACGTCACACCGTATTGCTGTTACATGAGTACCGTGAATTTTCAATTGTTCAAGTGCTGCGGCATTTTTTTCTGCACTGGTGCCCCAGATTGAAACGTCGCAACCATGTTGCACAAGACCTTCGGCCATACCGAGCCCAATTCCGCCGTTACCACCAGTGACGACAGCCACGCGCCCTTCAAGATTAAACAGATTTGCCAAGCGAACGCTCCATTGAATAACTGATTGTGTCTTTGCCGACCCGCGCTGAATACTACCAGAGAAGCATCACTGAGTTTCCTGCCACCGCGAGCCGCCCGGTAGCCACCAGCCGGCCACCTTTCGCACGGACGGATGTGGGTCATGCAGGTGAGCATACTGGAGTGCCGAGGCAGCCTCTGGACTTCGTTGTACGCCTGGTCCGAGCAAACCGGCTACCATTTGGCGAACCTGTCGATTGTTGTCATGACGTAACATCTTAACGGCCCGCGGAATAACTTCTGCCTCACCTGGCCGGCAACTACCAACCTTACATCGATCACAAGCAAGCGCGTGAATCGCCCAGAGTCGGACTTCAGCAGACTGGTGCTCAAGGTTTTCTATAAGCAGAGGTAGCGCAGCTTCATCCAGATGATGATCCAGAACTTTACAGCAGCCGACACGGATCATCATGTTCTCGTCAAGCAAACCCGCGCGAACCGCGTCACTGGCTTCCTCGGCCAAGCGCATCAGACGTTGCAGGGCATATTTGTGTCGGTGCGCGATCCCCAGTTGTTGCACAAGTTCGTCCGGGCCTGCATCGGGTATTGCCAAAATATTAGCCGGTCGGTTTTTCATGTTAAGGCCAGTACTTGTCTTTGAGCAGGCGCTTGTAAAGTTTGCCAGTTGGATGACGGGGTAATTCAGCCATAAAATCGATCGATCTTGGACACTTGATGTGCGAGATTTTTGACCGTGCATAGGCGATGAGTTCCGCCTCCAGCGCCGGGCCCACATCGTCTAAATTCACCGGTTGAACCACTGCCTTCACTTCTTCGCCAAATTCCTCGTTGGGTACCCCGAAGACTGCCACGTCCATCACCTGATCATGCGCGATCAGAACATTTTCGGCTTCCTGCGGGTAGATGTTGACGCCGCCGGAGATAATCATAAAAGATTTTCGATCCGTCAGGTAAAGATATCCCTCGTCATCCAGATACCCCACGTCACCCAGCGTTGACCAGCCGTTGGCCGATCGCGCGGCATTGGTTTTTGCCTGGTCATGCAGATATTCGAACTGACCACCACCTTCAAAGTAGACACCACCGGTTTGACCCGGGAGCAGTTCCACACCATCGTCATCGAGGATGTGAACCTTGCAGTTGTTGCTGGCCCGACCAACAGATCCCTTATGTCGCAGCCATTCCTCGGAAGTAATGGAAGTTGATCCATTTCCTTCTGTCCCTGCGTAATATTCATAAATTACCGGTCCCCACCAGTCGATCATTTGTTCTTTGACGGCGATCGGGCAGGGCGCGGCTGCGTGAACCGCGTATTTAAGACTGGAGAGGTCATAATGCCGGGTGACATCTTCAGGCAGCTTCAGCATGCGCACAAACATGGTTGGGACCCACTGGCTATGAGTGACGCGATATTTTTCGATGAGCCGGAGGGCATTCTCCGCGTCAAAGTGCTCCATGATGATGCTCGTGCCACCGTAGCGTAATACGTTCATGTTGAAGCCGAGTGGTGCAGCATGGTAAAGCGGGGCTGGTGAGAGGTAAATGGTCGAGGCGTCGAACTGGTAACGATCTCTCGCTGGTGTAAATGCCGGTATTTCCTCGGCAAACGTGGCTTCCATAAGCGGTTTTTTAATCCCCTTCGGCCGGCCTGTTGTGCCGGAAGAATAGAGCAGGCTCTGACCGTAGGATTGATCTGCAATGGGTGTTGTTGGCATATCCGAGATCGCTGCCTCGAAGGATGCAGCGCCTCGCTCGATGCCGTCGATCATCAGGCAAACGGGATTGTTAACCAGCTGGTCACGAAATCCGGAAAACGTTTCAGCTAACAGCGACGAGGTGATCAATACCCTGGCGCCGCAGTCGTTGACAATATATTCCACTTCTTCTGCCTGCAGGCGGTAACTGATGGCCGTAAAGTAGAGGCCGGCTCGATAGGCTCCCCAGCATACCTGGAGAAAGCAGGGATGGTTTTCCAGGCAGATGGCAACACTATCACCCCGTGACAGACCAAATTTGCGGAACAAGTGAGCAATCCTGTTGGAGTTCGCTTCGAGTTCCTGATAGGTCACAACCACACCGGAGTCTGCCATGATGTAAGCCGGTTGTGCCGGTGGATAGTTTGAGGGAATCAAGGGTTAATCCTTCCTGTTAATGGGCCGCGATCCAGGTATTTTTTAAAATTCGTTCTTGATGCTGATGGAAAGCTGGCCGCTGTCCACATCAGGATCATCCTGATTGGAGATCGGGACCGCCCAGTCAATGTGAATCACCCGGCCTGCATCTGCTTTTGTCGAGGCCAGGCGAAGACCAAAACCGACATTAGCCAATTGTTTGTCCTGGAAGCCGTCGTCGGTGCCAGGAACCCAGGCGCGACCAACGTCGATAAAGATGGCGGCGCCAAGACGGACCAGATTAAAAAGATGGATGTCGCTATAAAGGCGCTCTTCCAGTGTGAACACGTAGCGTCGATCGCCAGCCTGAAGTCGATTGTCAAATCCGCGCGCACCGGTCTCACCGCCAAACACCACCTGCTGGTTAGTATTCAGGTTCTTAGTATAGACGGCGTTCACACTGGCAAAAAATGATCGGTGTTTCGTCTGTCGATGAAAGTAGCGCATGTTGTAGTCGATAATGATGTCTTCAGAAATGTCGGTGTCCAGATTCCAGAGTCCATTCAGTTCAATCTGGTGCCGCCACAGCACATCCTCGTTGTAAACTATCGTATCCGCAAACAGACTTGAGAACACCAGCCGGTCCTGGTTGGAACCGAATTCGGACGAGGCATAGCCGAGGCGAAGTAGAAACGATGAGCCCAGGTGCAGATCCTCGGTTCTGTGGATCTGGTCGAAATTAAATGCAGTGGTGTAATGGTCAACAACCGAGGTGAATTGCAGGAACGGGTAGGACAGGCGCTTCTCGATTGGAAACTGCGTTGGCGGTACAAGCTCATCACCTGGTGAAAAGTTGTCTACCTGGTATCGGTATCCGAGCGTCCACCTTCGGGTCTTGCCGTTGACCAGACCGCGCGAAAATCCGTAACTGACCAGATAGTCCTCGTTTTCGTGTCTGACCTCGGATATGTCGTTTCCTCTGAAATATTGTGTGTCGTCCCTTTTAAAACGGGCGAAGCGCACCTGCCAGGCTCGCCGTGAATCGAGCTTATAAAATGGCAGGGCCAGGGACAGCTGGTGCTCAGAACCGTCGTCGTTGTCGGAAAACACCGCGCGACCTGCGAGTCGTGATCCCTGAATGTTTTCGTTCTTATAAGTGAACTGAGTGGACTCACGATCCAGGTCCTGCTTGGATGCGAGCGCCAGTTCCTGGCCTGACCCAAACAGATTGGTTTCCCGAAGGCTGATACGATAGGTACTTTCGCCGCCCGATCGCTTGAAGGACATCTCTGGATTAAATGACCAGATATCTCGTGTGATGACTTCAATATCGACTTTACCAGCACACTGGCTAACCGGTCTGATGGTGGCGTCGTATAAATATTTTTGCCGCCTGAGAATACGCTCAGATTCATCCAGGACGCGCTGGCTATAAGGCTGACCCTCCTCGATGAGCAGCAGGTCGCGGACGACTTCGTCTTTCGTCTTAATGTGGAACCGATTTGCCCAGCGATAGACGAGATTATTCTCGCGCGGATTATCGGTGTCAAAAATTTTAAGTCGGGTAGTCCAGACCTTGCCTAAAATGGGTTCGCCAGTTA
Source organism: Gammaproteobacteria bacterium (assembly GCA_021773555.1). Classification (GTDB taxonomy): domain Bacteria; phylum Pseudomonadota; class Gammaproteobacteria; order Pseudomonadales; family Azotimanducaceae. The sequence continues at coordinate 48,967 of JAJFKA010000031.1, read as the reverse complement.
TTTCGAAGGATTCATCAACGGCGACAAAATCATAGCTGCCGGGAGCGGCTTCGAATTCCGGCGTGCACGGCAGGGGCACGGTTTGCTGGGCAAAAGCAGAAAACGTGTGTAGCGCGAAGAACATCTGAATCGCGATCAATCTCATCTTGATAGGCTTGTTGTAACGAGGTCTTGATGTTAAATCACGCTTGCAGGTCAGGAAAGGAGGTTGATACCGTTGGCGACATAATCCTGCGACTGATACAAAAACGGGATATTCAAGCAAAATAGTCCACCCACAGACGTTTTATGGCGTTTATATCGATAGTAAAATCCACAAGTATGTTAAAAATCACGAAATTCTCTAATTTTCCAGATGGTTCGAGCGAACCACGGGAATAGTGCGAATAAATCTATAAAAGTGGGAAAAATAGGTGCTATTTCAGCTTTTCTGCTAACACGCGATCGCTTTCGTGCTGATACTGTGGTTCCAGGTTGCGCGGCGATCGATGATCATCCGATTCTGTCTGGCGCTCGCGCTCGTTGACCAGCGTCCATCCTGCTTCCCAGGTAAAGGGGAGGTATTCGATGCCGGGTTTGTTCATGGTATCGAATGCGGACAGTGCCTGCCGAACGACGATGAGTTGATCGCTCGGATCACGGAACCGACCTGCCTCGAAGCCTAGCGGGTAGTCAAGGAATTGTGCCCTGGGCGGCGCTCCTGCCTGTAGAATATCAAGCGCGCTACCGAGAATTAATGTGGGTAAGCCTTTTGCTTCAAAATGCCTTGCGAGCAGACACACGGTCTGATGACACACGGGTCACAAGGGGACGAGCAACAGCAGGTCCAGATTTTGTCGGGCAATGGCGTTTTCAAGATTTGGAATCAACTCTTCGATTACACGTTTTTGCGAATAAATACCACCCATGCATGACAGGTATTGCTGACTCAGTTCCCCGATCACACCAGTAGACTGCAATGAACTTAGGGTTTCCAACGGAAACACTGTGCCGCTGTCCTGGCGCGCCTCAACCAGGTAGTTTTCCATAATATGTGAAAATCGGATGTTCTCAGCGTTCGTATCATTTGGAATTTCACGTATGCTCGTGTCATCCTTGTAGTAATACGCGACCTGGCCGGCAACATAAGTACCAGCGGTGGAAATCATGCCTAGACGACTCTCGCTGAGCTTTTTAGCCGGTTTCACAAAAGCCGGAGGTGACTCGGCCTGGAACCAGCGATAAGGTTCGAAGCCGAGCTTGTCGTAAGTCGCTTTTGTTCTTTTAATGTATTCAACAGTTGGCATGCGCTGACACCAGCATTTTCGAGACGGTATTATCACTGATGCGTGTACTTCTTTCCAATATCCTGTGTGAAAAGGGTGATCATCAGGCGAATTTGGCAAAACATCTGCGCTATCTTGAGCTGGCTGCGGATCATGGTTGTCACATGGCTGTATTTCCGGAGATGTCATTGAGCGGATACATTGATCCGTCTGTTGATGCCGCTCTCAATGTGAATGACGAGGTGGTCCAGGCGCTAGTCGATGCCACAGCGCGCCGGGATGTTCATGCCCTGTTTGGTATCGCCGAGAAGAATGGCAACGACAAGCCGCTGATCAGTCAGGTCCATGCAGGCAACGGGCGCATTCTTGGTGTTTACACCAAGCAACATATTGCCGGGGATGAAGCCGGTCATTTTACGAGTACACCGTGTAAATTTTCAGGTGAGTGTGCAGGAATGAGATTTGGTGTGATCATTTGTGCTGACTACGAGGTTAACTTCCCGATCGATCACAGTGCAGCAGACGTACAGCTTGTATTTCATTGCTCTGCACCCGGACTATACGGCGAGCGGCGGAGGACCGATGCTGACTGGCAACGAGGGATGGACTGGTGGAAGCAGTCCTCGATCGAGAAGCATGCTCAGCATGCGGTTCGCAATGACGTGTACATTGCACAGTCGACCCAGGCCGGGGCAACACGTGACGAGGATTTCCCCGGCTGGGCGGGGGTTTTCGCTCCCGATGGGAGCCTGCTTGAATGCACGCGAGACTGGCGGGAATCGCATCTGATTGTAGAGCTTCCCAGATGAGCGACCAGCCGATTTGCAGACTGCGAATAAAGGTCAGCGCCTGCGCTTCTGAGGACCGGGTCCAGGGATTTGTCGATGATGTACTGAAAATCAAGGTCCGGGCAACGCCGGAGAAAGGTAAGGCGAATAAAGCGGTGAAAAAACTTCTGGCTGAAACGCTGGGAATCCCCGTGCGCTCGATCAGAATTACTCGAGGCCAGGCCAATCCGCTGAAAGTTGTTGAGATTGCAATGCAGGAAACGGCAGTGTTTGCAGGATTGCCACATGATTGAATGGTCAATCCAGCAATCATAAATCACTAAAAGTTAACTCGCTGATGCACAACCCGGTCGATCGAAGTGATCGGCTTTATGGGTTTTTCCGGGTGATGATATAGCGAGCGTTGACTTTCAGCGGCTGGTTCAACTCGGAGATTTCTCCTGTGGACCAGGCAATGGTGACGCCGGTTATCTCAACGTCCTTCGCGAGGCCGAAGTGGGCAACCGGTTCATCGAATGACAGAAATCCTCCACTGGCTTTTATTTCACGAACCTGCTTCCCGGAGCGCGTTTCAATGATGATTTTGCAACCGATACAGTAGCTGTTACCGACCTCGTCGCGCAGCGCGAAGGAGGCATTGTTGAGGTCACTGGTGCGGTTTTCACGAACACTGATACCGACCAGTTGGCCGTATTGGACAACATCCAGATCGCCATCCAGGTCGTAGTCCATGAGCGTGTAGGAAGATGTGTTGGCATAATCCTCGAGCCCGGCCTGCTGCGCTGATTGTGTGAATGACGCACCGCGCTCATTGTGGAACAGGACATTGGAGAAAACCTGAAGATCTACGGTTAAATCGTTATTGTCCGACGCACCGAAACCGTAGCCGGTGCCAACCAGGATGTCCTGAAATTGATCGCTGTCGTAGTCGAAGGCACGAGCATTCCAGCTCCAGTTACTTCTCGCGACGCCGATGTCGTCGGTGACATCCAGAAACCGGTCACCCCATGCCATAAGGAATTTGTTAGTGGTTAGCTGTGGAGGGTATTTGTCAAGATTAACATCGCGGTTCGGAGGAATAACCGCGGTTGTGGATTCGCAATAACTACGTTTCGCGGGGAAATTACCGGGAATCCTCGCACACAGTGATGGATCATCGTCACGGATGGCAATCTCCAGGATGGCAGCAGCCAGACATTCGAGCCTTGCGCTGTTCGACAAGGTGTTGCACCAGCCGACGTTATAGTCGTCTACCTCGTGGCTGATCGCGATCAATTGCCTGCATCTGGATGAAGTGGCCTCATGGTCGATTTCTGTACAGTAATCTTCGTGGCCAAATCCGCTGAACGTCATATCACTGGAAAACAGGTCGGCTTTGAGATCGTTATTAAAGTCTGCCGATTCATAACTCATGGTGTTCAGTGAGGTTTGCGGGATCGTCCCCGCAGGTGGATGCTGGTAGCTGAGCTTACCTGTCGAAAAATGGAATATGTCCGGGACCTGCCGGTCGTTACCGGTGACAATGTCCGCGATCGAGTCCCCGTTCAGGTCAGACAACAGGATTGACAGGGTCTGGCCCGGTGGGTCCGCGTCAAAAAAGGAAGTTCTGGTGAGCTCCCCTGCGTTATTAAGCCATAGCTGGTTGTCAGCGCCGGTACTGCGGAAGTGTCGCTCGATACCGTGGGCCCATTTACCCAGGACAACATCCAGGTCGCCATCCTGGTCCAGATCCGCGAATCCTGCCGCCATGGTGAGGGTAGTTGATTCGGGATTACCCAATGCAACCAGGGTGTCGTTAGTGAATGATCCCCGCTGATTCAGATAAAATATCTGCCTGCCACCGTAGGCAGAGGAGAACAGATCGAGCCAGCCGTCATTATCGATATCCACCAGCGCGGTCACGAAAGCATTAAATTCCGAATCTGGGAGTAATGTTGCGGAGAGTGCAAAAGATCCGTCGCCGAGATTGCTGTAAATGTATATTCCCCGTTCAAAAGCCACGGCCAGGTCCGGATAGCCGTCACGATTGATATCGCCTGAACTGATGCCTTTACCGTATAAGAAGGGTTCGTAAAGATCGGTCGCGTTGATCTGCCAGGTGTGGTTGATCCCGATGTCTCGCCCGGCATGCCGCAGGAACTGACCGGTGGCGGCTTTTCTTTCAACCAGCTGCACCATGTCTACTTTCAGGTCCGCTCGATCAACGATTGTGGTAATCGGCAGGGATTCAGGTAAGTGGTGAGGTTCTGCATCCGGTAGCACGCCGGTTGATGCGTCCACCAGCATTTCCGGCGCGCGACTGAAGGCATCCTGCAGGCGAAGTCGGATGACTTCTGTCCGACAGTTCTGCAACTCAAAAGGATTGTTTTCGGGACACAGATTAACGTCGCGGGTTTTCAGCGCTCTGTGCTGCTGTTGAATTTCCTCGCACCTGGCCTTCAGGTTATAGGGTGTGGCGCTTAATCTGGGTAAATCACGACAGTTGAAACCGTCTCCGGCATCAATCACTTTTGTCTGGGTAACGACTGCGAGACAACTCAACTTTGCCTGTGGGTCTTTGAGGCGAGTACAGACCTCAATATCCATCTGCTCCATGGCAATACGCGCCTGAACTTCCGACTGGCAATAGTCTTGTTCGGTGGCTGTCAGGTCAGATTCACAGGCTGCCTGACTGCGAAAATGGGTAATGCGATTGTGCAGTACCACCTTTCGGCAAAGTGGGGTTCGCGATTTATCAATGAGGTCGGCGCAACGACCCAGTGCGTTCGGAAGGTAACTGGTGGCGTTCAGGTAGGCCGTCTGACAATCAGTTGAACTGCAAAGTGACATGTCTCCACCATTAATTGCATCCCTGGCTTGCGTCGAGACTTTGAGCTGCTGTCGGCAAACTGTCTCGAGATCAGCCGCAATCGGTGTCAGCGTATCGCACAAATCCTGATCGATGAACCCAAATGCATTGGCTTTGAGCAGGTTGTTAAGGCAAGTTGACGGATCATCGAAGGTGGCCGCGCACTGGGTCTGCGCAGCCTCAATTCTGGCAGCCAGCTGATCCATCACTGGCTTCGTTGTCGGGGTTACAGAAGCAGAATCCAGTGCCGCCAGGCCTTCGTCAATGCGGGATTTCTGGTCGGCAACAAACCTGTCGTCAATCTGCTCTGTGATCAGACCCAGCAGTATCGAAAAGGTGATAATCATCAGGGTCAGCAATGCACTCAGTTTTATCGAAATGTCCCTCGCGATAATCATCGCCGGGAAAATACTGAAAATGGACAGAGAGAAGAACAGAGTCATGGCCAGGCCGACCGGTAAACCGATGCTGATCAGCGCTGAGGTAATAATGACATCAAAGGCAATCGGTACCGGTAGAAATACCCCGATCATTGCCACCAGAAAATAGGAAGGAATGCCTGGCTCGAGATTTGCCACGGTTTCCAGGGCAACTGATTCAACCAGCAGCGCACCGAGTATCCCCGCAAGTATCATCAACGGCAGCGTAATGCGAACCAGGAACCACAGGTTCTGGAGCAATTCACGCAGGCTCTGCCAGAGTACTGACCGCCATTCAACACCCGTCGCCAGGGCCGCGTTCGGAATCGATTTGTACGGTACAGGATTCACGATTGTTGATGATGAACCCGGTGAGATCCTGATCCACAGTGCCACCAACAGCGGTATGAGTACGGCAATGAATAAGATCGTTGCAACCAGTTTGATCAATACGAAATACCAGCTGAATAACGAGAGCATCATGGTGATGACGATGAGATTTAGTGTCGGACTCGCAGTCAGCATGGCCAGCATAGTCTCGAGCCGGATACCAGCGCGATGTAATCCCTGGGCGATGGGCGTGGCACAGTTAACACAGACGCCTAGTGGCGCGCCGCCTATCAACCCCTGTAGTGCGGCGAGAAATCCGTTCGCGGGTAATCGCCATAGCGGCAGTGAACGCATAAGCGTCAGCAGGGTTGCGCCAAACAACACGCCAAAGGTCATTCCCTTCCAGTTGGTATAGGACCAGTTAACCGCACTCTTGAAAACCCGCTCCAGATACGGCGCTTCCCTGCTGACCGTGAACACGGTATCGAATGCAATTGCTGATATGTCGGTGCGCAGACCCATCCGCGCTTTTTGATCCAGCGCAGGCGCGCGGGATTGCGACAGGAATACACTGAGTAATATCAGTGCGATCGCGGATAAAAATACAACTTTCTTGATGGGCACAAATCTCCTGCTCGGAACTGGAAAGTGTATACATTGTCGGGGTTGATACAAACTGGACCGCACCGGTTTATGACAATAGAATGGCTTTTCCCGATGAAATGGCGATGCTGATGTCTATCAAACTACTTTGGCCCTTTATGCGATGGCCTGATGATTACCTTGCAGAGAGAGAAACGGCCGGCAGCGAAGTTGATTGCATGTTCGTCCGTGACCCTTCTGAGGTGACTGACGAGCAATGGGCCACGGCTGATGCACTGATTTCAACGCCAGACCCAGTGAGCGAAGGTGAGATGGATAAGCTGGCGAAATGCAGGATATTTGTGACCCCCAAGGTTGGATTCGACAACATTGATCTTAAAAAGTATGCGGCGTGCGGCATTCCGGTCTGTCACGTACCGGACTATGGTACCCAGGATGTAGCTGATCACGCCATGGGTCTGCTGTTGGGATTGATGAAGGGTATCAACCGTTACGATAACCAGGCGCGTAAGGATCCCCGCGGGAACTGGCGGGCGATGGACCATCCGCTGGCATTGCGATTATCCGTTGCGAAAATGGGTATCGTCGGGCTGGGTAGAATTGGTACGGCGATGACCTTGCGCTGCAAGGCATTTGGTATGGATGTCTCTTTTTTCGATCCCTATAAAAGCAATGGCTCTGATCTGGCCCTGGGAATCAAACGCAGCGAATCCCTGGAGCAGATTTTTGCGGAGTCGGACATCATCAGCCTGCATGTTCCGCTGAACACGGAAACCCGGGATATGATTACTGCAGAGGTGCTGAGTCATGCCAAACCCGGGCTGGTACTCATCAATGCAGCGCGGGGGGAGGTTGTCGATATAGATGCGCTTCATGACGCCATGAAGTCCGGGCAAATTGGTGGGGCAGGTCTGGATGTTTTGCCGGAAGAGCCCGCGAGCCTTGACCGAGCGCTGATCAAGGCCTGGCATGAGGAGCAGGATTGGATCAGGGATAGACTGCTGATTACCCCCCATTCTGCGTTTTACACACCCCAGAGCCTCTATGATATGCGGACCAAAGGTATTACTGTGGCACTCAAGTATTTGCGAACCGGGCGTCTGGAGAATTGTGTCAATGAAGCATTTCTGACCGGGTCCTTTAGAAAATAATCTAGACAAGACAGGAGAACACAGATGGATAACATGCTTGAGCTGGGTGTCGCGCTGGTCGTTGGGGTCTGTCTCGGGTACTTGCTGGGCAAGGTTGGTAATAGCGGTAGCCCGGAAGTCGCTGAGCCAGCAGCAGAACCACCGGTAAACTGGTGGCAAATACGCAACACACTTACCGGCACACAGCTTCAGATTCTTCAATATATGGAAGCAAAAAAAACAGCCTCCATTACCCATTTGCAGGAAAAATTCTCATTCATCCCTGACCGCGAACTTTATTATCGTCTGGAACAAATCTGTTTGATGGACTTCCTTGATCGTGGCCGAGAGGATGGCGAAGTGAGTTATAGCCTGAATCCAAATTACTCTGGCACGGTCGAGGACGACAAAACTGTCATTCTGATGCAATAGCAGCAGGTGAGACCCGGCCCCTGGCTGGATCTGTCTTTTCCAGTACTCCGGTGAACCCACAGTTTGCTCTCTGATTTGCTGCGGGAGTATATTGTTCCGAACAAAACTCTATAAGGAAGCAATAATTGCAGGACTTTCGTGAAGAAGTTAGAGACTGGCTTGAAACCCATTGTCCACCCGCCGCGCGAGGACGTGGAGAACCAATAACGATCGGTACCAAGCGGCCCATGAAAGACCCCGCGTTGCTTGCCTGGCGACACGAACTCGGTAGCCGTGGCTGGACGGTGCCGCTCTGGCCAAAGGAATATGGTGGTGGTGGCTTATCGGCCGAACAAAACCAGATTCTTCAGGAAGAACTGGGCGCTATCAAGGCGCGCGTACCCATCGGCGGCATGGGCGTTTCCATGATCGGCCCAACCCTGTTGGAATACGGGACGGAAGATCAAAAGTTACGCCACCTGCCATGTATTGCGATGGGCGACATTGCCTGGTGTCAGGGCTACTCGGAACCAGGCGCTGGTTCCGACCTGGCTGCGCTGCAAACCAAAATGATCGACAAAGGCGATGTGTTCCAGATCAATGGTCAGAAAATCTGGACATCTGGCGCTAACTTCGCTGACTGGATATTCACCCTGGTCCGGACCGACCCGAATGCAGCGAAGCATGAGGGCATCAGTTTTATTCTGATCGACATGAACCAGCCTGGCGTCACCGTTAAACCGATCAAATTGATATCAGGCAACTCACCCTTCTGCGAAACCTTTTTTGATGACGCCGTGGCACGAAAAGATGATCTCGTTGGGCAGCTGAATCGCGGCTGGACCGTGGGTAAAAGACTGCTCCAGCATGAACGATCAGGCCAGGGAGGATTGCGTGCCGGTGCACGGCAGGCAGTGCGTCGCAACATGCTGGCGGAGACTGCGGCCAGCTATGTAGGCGTTACGCCTGCGGGTCGAATCAGTGATGCAGTGATGCGCGATACCGTGGTGAGATTTACCATGGACCAGCACAGCTTTCGAATCACCCAGAAACGGGCAAGAGAAGAAAACACATCCGGGGCGACGCCTGGCGAGGCGACTTCAATTTTCAAGTTATATGGTGCGACCCTTGGCCGTGATATCGCCGACTTCAAATTGCAGTTGATGGGCAGTCAAGGATATGGCTGGCAGTCGGACGGGTTTACAGAAGACGAGATTGAATCAACGCGTGGTTTTCTGTCCAGTCGCGCTATGACGATCTATGGCGGCACCAACGAAATCCAGATGAATATCATTGCCAAGCGTGTGCTTGGCTTACCGGACTGACAATTTCAGGAGCAGCGGGAAAACAGATGAAATACAAACTGTTGGGTAAGAGTGGTCTTAAGGTTTCGGAACTGGCACTGGGTGCCATGACCTTCGGCACAGAAACCGGCATTGGGGTGGACCGTGAAGAAGCCCGCACGGTTTACGAGACGTTTCGGGAAGCGGGTGGTAATTTCGTGGACACCGCCAATGTCTATAACCGCGGTACCAGTGAACTTTTTCTCGGAGATTTTCTTAAAGGCGATCGGGAACGTGTGGTTGTCGCGACCAAATACACGGGCGCCATGCGCGGCAGGGACGTCAACGCCAGTGGAAATTCTCGCAAGAATATGATGGATTCGGTTCATGCCAGTTTGAAACGACTCGATACGGACTACATCGATCTGTACTGGGCGCATGCCTGGGATGCATCAACGCCAACAGAAGAACTGATGCGTGGCCTTGATGATCTGGTAACCCAGGGTAAAGTGCTCTACGTAGGAATTTCTGATACACCTGCGTGGGTAGTCTCCAGGGCGAATATGCTCGCTGAACTTCGCGGCTGGTCACAATTCGTCGGGTTGCAGATTCGTTACAGCCTGATTGACCGGAGTGTTGAACGGGAACTGCTGCCCATGTCACGGGCCCTGGATATTGCAGTGACACCCTGGGGTATTGTCGGGTCCGGCATCCTGAGTGGAAAGTACAACATTAATCCTGAGGCCGAGGGCAGGGCTGCGATGCGCGGCAGGATCGATGATCGCGCGCTTGGTATCGCGGCCGAAGTAGTTGCGGTTGCAGATGAGTTAGGGGTGACGGCGACGCAGGTTGCGATTGCCTGGTTGTTACGTGGTCCTGCCAACATCATTCCGCTGGTTGGCGCGAGAACGGTCGCACAGCTTGAGGAAAACCTCGGCTGCCTGTCAGTTGAGCTTGATGAGCCGCAGATGGAACGGCTGAATGCCATCAGCTCGATTTCTCCTGGTTTCCCTCATGACATGCTGTCCGCACAAGCAGGGGGCCGTGATCAGAAGATCAGCAATCATCGCCGCTGGACGAGTGGCGGATATCTGTAGCGGCCGCCATCGGACCCGTAGGGGCTTTCGACCAAGTGAGGGGAGCTCGGAGAGCCGCAAGCCGCGGAGGAAAGGAACCACTGTACCTTCTGCGAAATAACCCGGTTCAATGTTAAGTAAGCGACATTCGATTCTGAGAAAACTTCTGGCCGAGTTCAGTTAATCTGACACGTCCCGGTGAGCAGGCGCGTCGTCAAGATAGATAATTTCGCTGCTGGTCAGGCGACCTTCAATTGTTATTTTCCGTAGCGGAATACGACCGGGGCTGAGTTTGATTTCGGCTTCGTTCAACTCGATTTCGAAAGCAGGTGATGGGGTGACATGCAGATCATAACTACCCTGACTCGTATGTGCTGCGTGAAAATGCCCGCAGAAGACATGACGAATAGGCGTTGCCGCGATTGCCCTGTCAACAGCAGCGACATCTGCCAGTGGATAGGTTCTGTCCATAAATCCGTCGGATATCGCCCGGGTTGGATAGTGGGTGAACAAAATTGAATCGGGCCTTGCGTCATTAAGACCCTCTAGCTGATCTTCCGGAAACTGGCCCGAACCGGTATTGGTGAAAAACACATCGATTTCATCCAGCGGTATCATGTGCACAAAGTCCGGATTCACACAGCGTTCGCGACCAAAAACTTCATAGAGCACGTCGTCGTCATCGTGATTACCCGGGATAATAACGGTTCGCTGGTTGACGGGTAGCTGTTGCTTCATCCAGCGATAGGCCTCAGCGTCACCATCGCGTGACGGCAGATCGCCGGTAATGGTTAGCAGTTCGACAGGGTTCTCGTTCACATACTCCATTAACAGCCGGAAGTTTTTTTTCGACGGTTTATCCTCCACCGGTACGTGAGTATCGGTCACCTGATAAATTACGGTCATCCCACTACCCCCTGGACCCGGAGATTTTTAACCTCCGCGGCGTCGAAGCCAAGCTTCGTTGACAGAATTTCGTCTGTGTGTTGTCCGAGTTCGGGTACTTCCGTTGATGTTGTTGTATCCGAGCCCGAGAAATGAAATGGCGCGTTTTGGATAACAAATTCGCCTCTCGCGTCATTCAGTCTGGTGAAGACTTTACGGGATACAACCTGGGGATGATCGAACAACTCAGCGGGTGCAACATACATACTGCAGGGCACGCCGGTATCATTGAGGGCTTGCTCACACTTTATCGCGGAAAGTCCCGATGACCAGGATTCAATTTCGCTGATAAATTCGGGCATATGCTTGTGCCGCTGGGTTCGACCGAATCGTTCATCCTGTAAAAGCGCTGGCCTTTCCATTGCCCTGGCGAGACCTTGCAGGTTTTTTTCAGAAACAATACAGATCATGACAAATCCGTCACTAACGCTGATGGGGTGAAAACCACCTGCTGCAGGTGGTTTTTCAACCTGGGCGGCCTGCACCTGTCCCGGGATGAGTGAAATCATCGACTCCATCATGGAGACATCAATAAAGTCTCCCTTGTCTGAGGAGGCGCGGCCGAGAAGCGCCGTTTGGATGGCTCCGAAAGCGTAGCTTCCGGTAAGCATATCCGCGATCATGATTCCCCAGACTGACGGTCGCGTCTGGCTTTCACCCTGTGACTCCAGGTGCGCAATATCAAAGCCACTGGAAGCATGGGCGATGGGAGCGTACGCGGCGCGGTCACGAAAGGGTCCGTTCTGGCCAAACCCGGAAATCGAGCAATAGACAATGCGGGGGAATTCCTGTTTCAGTGTTTCATAGTCCAGACCAAATCGTTTCATAATTCCCGGACGAAAATTTTCGATAACAACATCAGCCTGAGCGATTAAAGCCTTCGCTATTTTTTGGCCTTCTGCCGCCTTGAGGTCTACTGCAATGCTGCGTTTCCCGGCGTTAAAATGCGCGAAGATACGCGAGTTGCCATGAGGTCCGCGGGTGATGTCACCACCTTGCAAGGGTTCAACTTTTGTCACTTCTGCCCCGCAGTCTGAGAGCATACGTGCGCAGATAGGGCCTGCGTAGACTGCAGAAAAATCCAGCACCTTCAGGCCACTTAAGGGTTTTGACGTGATCATGGGATGCTCGCAGGGTTGTTACGCTAAAGGATAACCAACTATGGCGGTCAATGGCAAAGAATCCGTCACATTAGCCCAGGGTCACGACAGCAGCAGGTCAAGATGCGCGATCTTGTCTCGTGGGGGGCTACTCCGAAGTGTCCACCAGAGGATTTCGATGAGTCCGTAACAGCGCTCGAAGTATCGAATTCGTTCGAACAGGTCGGGAATGCTGTGCTGATATGCCAAAACAAGTGCGGATAAGTCCGATTCGTCCAGTTGCGCCGAATAGCTGAATACCGCGAGGTCGAACGCAGGGTCTGATAGCCTTGCATACTCCCAGTCCAGGGCATAAATCCTGCTGCCGGTTGTGAGCATGTTTTCCGCGGTCAGGTCATTGTGACAGAAGACACCTGCGATGGGCGCCGGTTTTGGCAACGCGTTGAATCTTTTATAAAGTGAAGCGATCCGGGTTTTTGATCGCACCTGCGCATAGTAGTTGGCGAGATGCGCTTCCAGGTCAAGTGGTTTGAGGGGTGCCTTGATCGAGTGAATCGCGCTGAACAGATCTGCGATGGCACCGATGTGCGAGCCATCCGGATGCCTACCATCTATGAATTCCGAGATCACTACAGAAGCTGAACGGAAAACGATTCTCGGTGATAAACCCGCTGCAAACGCAGCCGACTCTGCAACTACCTGGCTATGCTGATCAATTCCGTGATCCGTCTGGTTGAGCAGTTTGACTACCCATCGGCGAGAATCGGCGGTGACGAGAAATGACTGGTTTGAGTGTCCATCAAGTGCTCTTAGCACTCCTGGTATCGATGCCGGTGGTGAGTGCCATTCAGGACAGGTGGCCAGCGCTGCGTTCAGGCGGTCGCTGGTGACTGTTGGTATATTTTGAGCCACGTGATCCAGCCAAAGATGATGATGACGATGTAAAAAGCAAACAGTAAGGCAGTGAAATACAGTCCACGATCCAGATACAGAAAGATGGAAACTGAGTCTATCACAAGCCAGTAATACCAGTTCTCCAGGATCTTTTTTGCAACCATGAAGGTGGTAATAACACTTGCCCAGGTGGTGAATGAATCGAGATATGGTAAGCGTGCGTCGCTTCCCTGATGCAGAAGGTTGCCGGAAACAAATGTTGCCGCGCCAATGACTGCCAGCGCCAACAAATGTTGTCGGGTGCGCCAGGTAGTGATTTTTAACCCAGAGGAATGCTCACCTGTTCCTCGCCACTGGGACCATCCGTAGACGGCCATCGCCATGTAGAAGATCTGCAGGGCAGATTCCATATAGAGTCTGACCTCCCAGAATACAACGAGAAAGATGGCGGACGATATCAACGCGGCGAACCAGCAACTGATCTGTTCGCGCACTGCCAGCAACAGATACATGATGGCGAATACAACGGCGCTCAATTCCAGCCAGGAGAGCGTTAACAACTCTGTGATAGCGCTCGCAACCAGGTCATTCATCTTTCAAGCCACGCAGGTCCTGGGGCAGATATTTTATCGTGAAGGCACCCGGACCGAACGTTACCCAACTGAGTTCCATTTCGGTTTTCAGCAGGTCCATAATCAGATCATAGTCGCCGTAGAGCTGAGTGGTGAGATCGGTACGAATCACGGTGATACCGGCGTGACCCTGGATGCGCTCAATGAAGGTTTTTACTACAGGCATATAATCGTCGGCCAGTGGGTACAGGCTGATATCAACAGAAACCTTCACAGGCTGATCTCCAGTGTCGCCCCGGCAATTCGCGGCTCACCAAACTGGAAGTAAGGTTCTGTTACGTAATCTTTCCGAGGATCATTTCCGAAGCTGCCGAAGGCACGAATGAAATAGTCTTTGTCATTGATGTTGCGTGCCCAGAGGCTCAGTTTCCATTTGCCTGAGGTATATCCAACCCGGGCATTGAGTAAAGCGAATCGGGTGCTTTTCACCGCGTGTCTGTCGGAGAAAAAGTATGAATCCTTGCCGTCGACAGAAAATTGCGCGAACCACCCGTGTCGTTCGAACGCGGCGGTTAGATGATACATAAAGGCCGGTGCCTGCGCCTGGTCCCGGCCTGACAGGTCCTCGCCAAACTCATTGATATAGCGATCGAATTTTGCTTCCAGCAGACCAACGCTCATATTGAAGTTAAGAAAAGGTGTGGAATACCAGGTGGCTTCAATCTCCATGCCTTTATTCGTTCCCTCGGCGGCATTACCAATGAAATCGATAAATGCTGTGCTGCCGTCAGCCCGGGGACGGACCAGTGAACTTTTAACCTGCTGATCATGGCGAGCGTCGTAGAAAACTGCCGCGCGAACATCCAGCGTTCCAGGAATTCGCGCCTTCAGACCTAATTCGTATTCGATTAAATATTCTTCATCAAACTCCCGCAAATCGAAATCGAGGCTACCTTCGGTATTAAATCCCCCGGCTTTGTATCCCCGCGCGATACTTGCGTAGGTCATCAGATGAGCTGAGGGAAAATAGTTAAGGGAGATTTTGCCCCCCCATTGATTGTCTTCAGGTGAAAAACCGGCACTGTCAGAATTTGCATAATGTGTATCCCGGCGCTCAAACCTGAACCCCGTCGCAAGTACGAGATTGTCACTGATGCTCGTGTCGAGCTGAATGAAGACCGCGGTGGTATCAAACTCATACTGGCTGGTGAAGTCGGCTGCAAGAAAAGTGTATTGTCGGACCAAATCTTCCTGGCTACGCAAAGTGTAGAGTCCAACAACCCAGTCCGTTGATCCCGCGAGCAGGCGAGAGGACTCGTTCGAGATCAGCCGTATCTCGGCACTTCTGGTCTGTCGGTCACGACGATAGTCGTCGGTGGAAGTGTATCCAAAGGGATGAATGCCGGTAAACGACCAGTCTTCATCATAACCATACTCAATGTCAGAATTGGCGAGATTGAACAAGGTCACCAGGTTAAACCTGTCTTTTTCCCAGGTCGCTTCCACCGCGACGCTCCTCGAATTCTGGCGGTCATGTCCCGGTTCATCGGACAAGGTGCTACGGGTATTATCCAGGCTAAAACTGTCATAACCGTTGTCGATTGCGACCCGGGCGAGCGTTAACGAGACCTCTGTTTGATCGTCAGGCTGGAACAGGAATTTACCGCGCAGCGTCAGCTCATCCCGGTCGTTATTGGTATCGGTGTTCAGGTAGTCGTTGCTGTAATACCCGTCAGATTTGTGCTTTTCGGCGACCAGCCGGGCCTGGGTGCGGTCACCGAGTGGCCCGGTAACCATACCCCCCAGTGTTTGCGTACCGTATTCTGCGGCAGCCAGTTTAAGGCTGGCCGCGAAATCTGGCGCAGGATCGTGGGTTTTCACATTGACCAGGCCGGCCAGGGCGTTGGCACCGTATCGCGTTCCCTGGGGCCCTCTGAGAACCTCGACCTGCTGGACGTCCATGAGTGTGGCAGCGCTCGCGGCACCGCTGAAGTCGACACCGTCAATAAGAAATCCCACCGATGAATTGAGGGGTGCAACAAACTGGCTGCGCTCACCAATACCACGAATCTGGTAGAAACGGGCACGATTTGAACCGCTGGCGTAATTCATATTCGGGATTGCGTTAATCAGTTCCTCAAAATGCTGCGCGGAACGGGACTTGATGATTTCTTCTGTCATGATGGACAGACTTGATGCGGTCTGGAACTCGGGTGTGGCCCGGAAGTCGGCTGTGACGACTATCTCTGGGATGGCATCATCTTCATCACTGGCGAAAGCATTGATGCTTGCCAGACACAGGATCAGGGGCGGGAATAAAATCTTCATGGGTCTCTCCGTTTCGGTGAAAAGAGACCCTTACTGTTCGGACGTCTCCTTTTCCTACGCCGGTACTAACCGGATCAGGTTCTAGGGTTTACTGGCGAGCCAGAATCTCAGGTCGATATCGACCACCCCTAAGGACGGCGTCAGTATACCCGAACGCTGCGAGTGAGACGAGGTGCTTGTGATCCGGGCCTCCGGGCATGGCCGGAGTTCAGGATTTTGCGGGCCTGTGCCGCCGGACGATCAGGCCCTATCGAGCAGCTGCGATCGTGGCGCTCACTGACCGGCTGGTGACGACGGGGGTGATCCGAATATCAGCCGATTACCGTTCGGATCCTGGATAATAAAATCCTCCAGGTCGTAGTTGGGGCCCTTTGTCAGGCCACGAAGGATGGGGACGCCGCGATACTTAAACTCATCCTCCAGGGCAACTGCGTCTTGCACATACAGGTACACTTCCGATTCGATTGTCTGGCGATCCGGTGGTTGCACTTCCCGGCGGCGAATCTGAATATGAAGCTGGATGCCATCCCGATGGATGATGCCGTAGATACCGCCTTCATCGCCGACCCCCTGGTAGACACCATGCTCACAGGTGAATCCGAGCATGTCGCAGTACCAGTTAACGGTATCGTTTACATTGGTTGCACCAAGTATCGGTGCGAGCTGCCATTCACTCATAACCTTCACCCCGGGGTTTTTCATGGTGATTATTCCCTGAACTCCGCATGGATCACAACAGGGCTTTATAGTTGATGGGCTCAAAGCGGTCGACGAACCGCTCTGCGCCGGGCATGGGATACTTCAGTCCGGTGGCGCAATTAAACAAAATGACCTGCTCATCCCGGCGAATCCTGCCGCTGGCAACTTCCTTAACCAGCGCAGCCGCGGTGGCAGCGCCTTCCGGGCAGAGCAATAACCCTTCCTGCCGCGCGATTCGCGTTTGTGTTTCGAGAATATCAGAATCGTCCACGGCCGTGGCGAAGCCGCCGCTCTCGCGAACTGCATTGAGAATCAGGAAATCACCGATGGCGGCGGGAACTCGAATACCCGCGGCAAGCGTTGTGGCATCGGACCAGAGTTCTGCATGGTCCTTGTTTTCTTCGAAGGCTTTGACAATGGGTGCGCAGCCGCTCGCCTGAACTGCCACCATACGTGGTCGTTTCGAGCCGATCCAGCCGATGGCTTCCAGTTCGTTGAACGCTTTCCACATCCCGATGAGACCGGTGCCACCCCCCGTGGGATATAAAATCACATCGGGGACCTGCCAGTTGAGTTGTTCTGCCAGTTCCAGGCCCATGGTTTTTTTGCCTTCGATTCGATAGGGCTCCTTGAGCGTCGAAGTATCGAACCAACCGGTGGCAGCACATCCCTCGCCAACAATTCGGCCGCAGTCATTAATCAGCCCGTTAACCTGGAAAGTCTGGGCACCCTGGAGAGCGATTTCCCTGATATTCACCTGGGGTGTGTCATCGGGACAAAAAACGAAACTTTCGATGCCTGCCCGCGTGCAGTAAGCGGCGAGCGCAGCACCGGCATTGCCATTGGTCGGCATTGCCATTCGGGTGATACCCAGCTCTTTCGCCATGGACACTGCCAGTGCGATTCCCCGGGCCTTGAACGATCCGGTCGGCAGACGTCCTTCGTCTTTGACGAGGACGCTCTCCATCGACAGTGCGTTTTGCAATGACTGACTGGGAATCAGCGGTGTCATCAACTCGCCCAACCTGACGATGTTTGCCGTGTTTCTTACCGGCAGGAACTCGCGATACCGCCAGAGTTCCGGGGCACGGGTTGCGATTTGCGCTTTCGATACATTTGATGCGAGGCGTTTAAGGTCATAGTTAACCAACAGCGGTTTACCCGTATCAGACAAATTATGAATCTGATCGGCCGGATAGTGTTTGCCTGTCTCACTGCAGGAAAGGTGGGTGACGAAGGTTTCTGCGTCAAACAAAGCGTTAGTCAAGGGCGCCTCCGTTGAATTCCGGATGCCGTTTCCAGACCGGGTTAGCTTGTTGGAACGCGTAGGCCAGTTGCAGGACGCCGAGGTCATCGTGGTATTTCCCAATAATCTGCACACCCACAGGGAGCCCTTCCGGTGTGAAACCGCAGGGGACTGAGATGGCGGGTAATCCCGTACAGGTGATGAAGTAGCAGGATTTCATCCAGTCGATGTACGTCTCCATCGGCATACCTTCAATCTCCGTCGGGTATTCAGCGCTGACCGGGAACGGCGGAACCTGCGATACCGGCAGGACCAGAAAATCATAGTGCTCAAGAAAGGCCATGGTCTGCCGGAACAGCCGGGTTCGCTCTCGTTCGGCCTGAGCGATGTCAGCGCCGGATAATTTCTGGCCCTGTTCAATATTCCAGATGATGCTGTCTTTGTATAAGTGTCTGGATTTCACAATATTCTTCTCGTGGGTTGCAGCGAACGACCATGCACGTAAGGTTTTGAAGACAAAGTCTGAGCCGGTGAAGTCCGGGCATGCGAGTTCGACGTCACAGCCAATCTCCTCAAATAACGTGGCGCTGGCATTGATGATATTCTGAACAGCCTGCGCCACGGGCAGTTGACCTTCGAAATCCGAACTGAACGCCAGCTTGCAGGACTTGAAGTTTCGATTGAGCGGATCGGTAAAATTCTGACCAGGCATATCCAGCGAGATCGGTACGCGTGAATCAGGTCCGGCAATGGCAGCGAGCAGGAGTGCGCAGTCCTCCACGGTACGCGCCATCGGGCCGGGTACCGGTAGCGTAAACCAGCCATTCTCGTTCGGAAACGCAGGCACTCTGCCGGGTGATGGCCGGAAACCGACGATATTGCAAAAGTTCGCAGGATTACGCAGAGACCCGCCCATATCGCTGCCGTCAGCGATGGGGACCATGCCGCTGGCCAGGGCAACAGCAGCTCCGCCAGAGCTGCCGCCGCAAGTCCTGTCCCGGTCGTAGGGATTCACCGTTGCGCCGAATACCTCATTGAATGTCTGCGAGCCTGCGCCCCACTCAGGTGTATTGGATTTCCCCAGGGTCACTGCACCTGCATCAACAATTCGTTGCACAATCAGGGCGTTTTCATCGGGGACATGATGCTCGTATAAACGTGAACCGTAGGTGGTGCGAATGCCTTGTGTATTAAAAAGATCCTTGTGCACAACGGGCAGTCCGTCGAGCAGACCGGGTGCATCACCCCGATGGATTTTGCGGTCGATTTCCCGGGCGAGCCTGCGCGCATGATCGGGTACCAGGGTGACAATTGCATTGACACTGGCGTTGCAGGAATCAATCCGTTTAAGGTGTACCCCGAGGAGTTCCTCGGCGGAGATTTCTTTTGTTTTCAACATATGCCGCATCGCAACGGCTGTTGTGTACACAAGGGTATCGTCGGTAGGCACGCTTTGAACTCCTGGGCAGTTATCATCTCAGCGAGCCTGATTGTGCTATCCAGGGCAGGGTTAAGCAATCCGGCCGGATGAGAATGGTACTTACTTAACAGTGAACCGGGGATGTTTCGCAGAAGGTGCAGTGGTTCCTTTCCTACGCGGCTTGCGGCTCTCCGAGCTTCCCTCACTTGGTCGAAAGCCCCTGCGGGTCCGATGGCGGCCCCCTTCCTCCACGCGCTCGGCGCTATCCGAACGCGGCCCGGCCTGAAGGCTGCGGAAAGGAACCACTGCACCTTCCGCTAAAGTCTTCGAGATGGCACTTCGAACGACGGAGTTTGCTTAAGTAGGCGCTATTCGGGCCGGATGATTATGTTAAAACGATGCAGCGACAGGAGAAGGCGGCGATCAACTTATTAGGATTAGCGGGCAGTTTACGAAGGCAGTCGTTTAATCGTGCCGGTCTCGAAGCAATGGCAGTCGTGTGCGCCGGGCAACATGAATTCAGAATTTTTGAGCAGACCGGATCCCTGCCACTCTTTAATCCCGACCGCGAGGATGAAATCATCCCGGCGGTGGTGGCACTGAAATCGGCTGTCTCACGAGCCGATGGTCTGGTCATTGCCAGTCCGGAGTACGCTCACGGCATCAGCGGTGTGATGAAAAATGCGCTGGATTGGCTGGTGGGTGGGGAGGCATTCATTAATCTGCCGGTCGCACTGCTGAACACTTCACCGCGGGCGAGCGACGCCCAGAATGCGCTGCGGCTGGTGCTGAAAACCATGTCCGCGGCGGTTATTGATGAAGCCTGCGTTGCGTTGCCGCTGCTGGGGACACAGCTGGGCAGGGATGAGATCCTCAAGGACAAGGCGCTGGTTGAAACTTTGGAAAAATCGCTGCAGGCATTCGAATCCGGCATTCGCCGGACCGGATTGACCCATGAACGTTTTGTTAATGAATAAAAGCCTGTTGCTCTGCGGTGATCAATGCCAGCAACTGGTTCGCGGCAGGAGTGACCAGATCTGGTTGGAAAATTCGCTGATCAGCCGGTGAAACCCGCTGCAATCGCAGGACATCGGATTGCCGAAATCCAGGTAACCAGCCGCAATAAACAAAGCCCGCGGCAGCAAGATCGTCAGCCGCGCGCTCGATGCCTGGGTCATCCATCGGCAGATCAACGTGGATAAAGTCACCGGGCAGCGCCTGGATTCGGCTTACCAGATCGAGCCCGGCCTGAAGTACCGTTACCTTCCGCAAACCTCGCTTCGGATTATTACTCGTTTCGATCCGACTTGAGTTAATGGGCCGGGATGACAGGGTTTTCACTGTTCGCGTAAGGGACAGGGAATGAGCGAGTGAGTCAATGAGATGCCGGTACCTGGCAGGAACCAGAATTGACTCAGCAGGGGCGACGGTCACAGGCTGGTAAACGATGGTGGCGGCAAGTCTTCCGGGGGTCTTTTTTTCGAAGTCGCTGTAGTCCGTCTCGGCGGGGATATAACCCAACATGATGCCGGTTTCGCGCCCACTGCCAGAGGTCGCGGACTTTTGCATTATTTCATGCGCGGTGGTTGGGTAGTGAACATAACCCGCAAATCCTTCGTCAATGGTGCGTTGTCTGAGGGCGGTACCGAGTTGCCCGAGCAGACCGCGACCACGCATATCCGGCGCAACAACTGTATTGCCTGCTTCAGCGGACCGGGCGGCGGGATGCATCACGCGCAGACCCGTATGGCCAACGACTCTGGCGGGCTGATCGGATTTATCGAGCATAACGGCGACCACCGAGCGAAGGGCGCCGGAGTGAATCTGCGCCTGAAGTTTCTCGAGATTGTAGAAGGTATCGTTGGGGTAGGACTCACCGTAGCAAGCCCGGAAGCAATCAATGAGTGAGGCGGCGTGTCCTGCTTCGAGCGGCTGAATCGTAATCTCGCTCAAGTTTGACTCGCCGTGGTCTTGCCCCAGAGATTATGAAAGGTGACCTGTTCGGCAGATTTTCTGTCTGCCACGCGCAGTACGGCGTTCTTGTGGTAGCCAACCGGTAACATGACGGTCTGGGTCACATTCCCGGGAATGCCCAGCAATGTTGCGACTTCGAGTTGTTTAGCCGACAGTAAGGTAGTCCAGGTTGTGCCCAGTGAGCGAGCCCGGAGTGCCAGCATTAACGACCATGCGGCCGGTAGAATGGAGCCATAAAACGCGACCTGTTCGGCGGGAGTGACCCCGGGTTTACCAATTACACAGACCAGGATAAGACACGGGATCTCGTGCATCCTTTCGATCAGGGCGCGCTGGCCTGGCTTGAGTTCGATCCCTCGACGTATGCGCAGTTCTTCCAGACTTTCACGGTAGAGGCTGGCCAGACCAGACTTGGTATCTGGATCAGTGACCACAATAAATCGCCAGTTCTCACCCGCCTGGCTGGTCGGTGCCTGAACGGCGACACTGATGGCTTCTTTAATCAGAGCCAGGGGTACTGGTCTGTCAAAATCCAGTTTCCTGCGCACCGATCTCGCGGTTTTCATCACCAGGTCGACACTTTCCAGATCCATGCTCTGCTCCAGTTGTTCGCGTGTTAATCCCAGGGCCAGGCACAACAGCGGTGAAAAGAGTGGTGAATTTAACTAACTGTGGTGAACATGACAATCCGTTTTGTAACAGAAACTTAATAAAAACAAGGAGATAGGTAGTTGGCATGAATAGTGAATACTCTGGTGTTGAGTGAATGTGAGGTTGAATCCGCATCGCGGCGAGGATAGTTAAGCGTGGGCGCTAACCAAAGCGCGCTGGCAGAACAACAAAATAGAAAAACGGACGTGGCTCGGTGCAAACGAAACCACATGGTACGACGTCTAACATGATTCGGATGGATGCAGGCTAAATGAGTGTTTCGAACTCTCTGATTGATGTGTTTACGCGCCATCGTGTGGCAGCAAATCTTGCCATGGTGATGATGGTGCTGTCCGGATTCTGGGCGGTGGATCGCATCCCCTCTCAACTTGATCCTCCGGTAGCCTGGCCGATGGTGTTTATTAATGCGGACTGGCCTGGAGCTTCCGCCGAGGATGTCGAGAAGCTCATAATCGTCCCGGTCGAGCAGCAACTGCGCACTGTAGTTGGGCTGCAGGAACTCGGATCGATCAGCTACAACGGTGGTGGTCGAATCAGGGCTGAATTCAGCCACAATGCCGACATGACCCGGGCGCATGATGAGGTTAAGCAACGGGTTGCCCAGATTCGAAATTTTCCGCCGGATATGGAACCGATCCTGGTGAGTCGTGCCACGGATTATGAGTACATCAGTGCCATACAGCTTACCGGCGCCGGAACCCTTGCGGAACTTATCCCCCTGGCCCGCCAGTTTGAGAAAGAACTGCTCGCGCGTGGCATCGAATACATTGGATTTGAAGGTTTGCCGGAGGAGGAACTTGCGGTACAGATATCCAGCAGCAAACTTTATGAGCTTAATACCACACTCGATGACATCGCCAGGGAAATCCGCACCCACAGTCGTAATTCGCCTGCGGGTACGGTCGGACGGGGGCAGGGTGCCCGGCAGCTAAGAAGCCTGGATCAGAAACGTGAAGTCAGTGATTTTGCGCAACTCGAGGTTGCCCTGCAACCGAATGGTCGACTCGCACGCCTGGGTGACGTGGCAACAATCGAGAAGCGGCCCAAAACCGGCCAGCCGGAATTGATGCGTGAGGGTCAGCCCGCGATTACCCTCCACCTGCAAAGACTCGTTGAGACGGACGCTATTTACACTGCGCAGATTATGCACGACTGGGTTGAGGAGACGCGTGAAATTTTACCCGAAGGGGTTGAGATTCACGTCTACCAGGAAATCTGGGTTCTCCTGAAGCAGCAACTCTCGATGATTTTTGAAAACGGCTTCAGCGGTCTGTTGCTGGTGATTCTCACCTTGTTCCTGTTTCTTAACGGGCGAGTAGGCTGGTGGGTGATGATTGGCATACCCGTCAGTTTCCTGTTCGCCACGCTGCTTTACTACACGCTCTTTGCAGGTGGCATCAATATCCTGGCACTGATCACCTTCGTCATGGCCCTGGGGATTGTGGTCGATGATGCCATTGTTGTTGGCGAGGATGCTGCCACTTTGTTCGAACAGGGTTATTCACCGGCAGACGCGGCGGCTGGTGGGGCGAAACGAATGTTTGTACCGGTGATGACATCATCGCTAACAACAATGGCAGCCTTTGTTCCGTTGTTGATCACCGGGGGAGAGCTGGGGGCGTTTATCGTAACGCTGCCAACAGTTTTACTCTGTGTCATCATCGCGTCACTGGTCGAGTGCTTTCTGGTACTGCCTGGCCACCTGCGCAGAAGTTTCGAGAACACTGACCGGGACAATCCCGGAAAATTCAGAGGTTGGTTCGATCTGCGCTTCAAGCGAATCCGTGACGTTCACTATCGCCCCCTGCTCGAAAAAGCCCTCGACAATCCGGCAGTGACCATTTGCACTGCGCTCGCCTGTGTCCTGATTGCATTCAGTCTGACGATCAGCGGTCGGGTGGGTGTGAATTTTGTGACCGGGCTCGACCTCGAATCGCTGAATGCCAACGCGGAGTTTGGTGCAGGCGCATCGGAGCCAGAGCGGCGAGCGTTTATGGCACATTTAGAGGCCACGTTGCAGCAAACCAATCAGGAAACCGGTGGCACTAACGTGAATGGTTATGTGACCAAATACAATATTGCCCGGCTGAATGAAGAGAATAAGCATGGAACCCAGTATGGTTCACTGGAAGTGGAATTCGCCTGGGAGGAGGAACGTAACGTAACGCCGCAGGAATTTGTCGCCAAATGGCGGGAAAAAGTTATCCGCTTGCCCTTTGTCGAACAACTTCATCTGGAGGTGGCCGGTGGCGCGAACAATGGCAGACCGGACATATCGCTGGTACTGCGTGGCCAGGATATTCCTACCCTGAAAATGGCAGCAGAGGAACTGAGTAATGCGCTTGCCGGGTATGAGGGCGTCTCTAATATTTTTGATGATCTGCCCTACGGACGAGACCAGATAGTATTTTCAATTACACCTGCCGGTAAATCTCTTGGCCTGACAACCGAGTCTCTGGGTCGCCAGCTGCGCGGCGCTTATAACGGTGCACGGGTCCAGATATTTAATCAGAAGGAGGTTGAACTGGAAGTATTGGTCATGTTGCCGGACAACGAGCGTGACCAGCTATCCTCGCTCAAACAGTTTCCGGTTCAGACACCTTCAGGGCAACTGGTGGCGCTGGGTATGATTGCTGAATTATCCAATCGACGCGGGATCGATGTCATCAATCACAACAAGGGATTTCTCTCTGTGGTTGTTAATGCCTCTGTTGATCCCGAGGTGAACAATACCCAGAAGGTACTGAAGCATCTGAATGAAAATGAACTCAACCTCATCAAGGATAAATACGGACTTAGCTCAGACCTTGCCGGGGTCAGTGCGCGAAACCAGCAGATCGTCGAGACCATGAGTGTCGGTGCCGTCCTGACGCTGATTTTTATCTACCTGATTCTCGCCTGGTCGTTCGCATCTTACACCTGGCCGCTTGCGGTGATGACCGCGATTCCCCTCGGCCTCACCGGCGCAATTGTTGGTCACTGGATTATGAACGTTGATATCGGAGCGATGTCGTTGCTGGCATTCTTTTCTCTCACCGGTATTGTTGTCAATGATTCCATCGTACTGATCAGCTTTTTCAGGCGAGGCCTGGCAGAAGGTGCAACGGTGATCGATGCGATCAGGGACGCTTCGATTTCGAGATTCCGTGCGGTTTTATTGACTTCACTCACGACCATTGCCGGACTCACGCCACTCATGTTCGAGGCGTCCACACTGGCAATGTATATGGTGCCCATTGCCATCACTATTTGTTTTGGTCTGGCGTTCTCCACGTTTCTCGTATTGCTGGTCGTACCAGCGCTGATTATTTCCATCGAAGGTTTTCACAAGCATATGTCGCTGCTTGAGTGGTTCCCGAAAAAAGAAACAGCGACCGGAGTTTGAACATGCGTTTACAGTTGGAAAAATTATGGGGCAGGATTCGGATCATCTTTGATCACATTGTGCATTACCGGTTACTGAGTGTGACCATTCTCGGTGCGGCGGTGCTGCTTTCTGCGCTGATCATCGTTACCGGACCTGAATCGGATCCGATCTTGCGCCAGGAAAAAGCCTGGCCTGTTTCCATCCAGGTGGCAACACCGGGTGATCTGATGCCCACGCTGTTTGCATATGGACGGGTGGAATCCCGACAGCTCGCTAATCTAAAGACCTCCATCAGTGCGCCTGTGGCCAGTGTTGATGCCCCGGAAGGTACCTGGGTAAAGGCGGGTGATGTGCTGGTACGCCTGGATGACAGCGAGCTTAAGCTGTCGCTCGCGGTTGCGACCGCTGAGTATAAAAAACGGGTAGCGCAGCTGGAGTCGGCGAAAACAGATTTCGAACTGGCTCAAAAAATAACCCAACACCACCGTGCCCTGACAGATATTGCACAGGCGAAACTCAAGCGCCATCTGGATCTCTATGCCAAGAAAATGATTTCCGATTCCATACTCGATGAAGCGCGCCAGCAGGCAAGTGAGAGATCCATTACGCTGGAGCGACATCTGGCGGATATCAAAATTTTCCCGAATATTATCGACCAGCACGAGGCTTCAGTGGCGGAAGGTCGCGCGCTCGCAGATCGGGCGGAACTGGACCTGGCTCAGACAGTGATTAAAGCGCCGTTCGAAGGTCGAGTGATCAGCACGCACGTGGCACCGGGGGACAGGGTGTTACCGGGTACGCCGGTGATTCAGGTGGCGGATTACGATGAACTGGAAGTCAGGGCATCGATTCCCGCGACCACAGGATATGATCTACGCCAAAAATTTAGTCAGGGTGTTGCGGTGAATGCGACAGGAAAGCTCGATGGTCGGTCCATAGACTTTTACCTGGTTCGGTTGTCGGGTGATGTAAAGTCCGGGCAAAGTGGACTTGACGCTTTTTTCAAGACACCGTCTAACGAAAACCTTGATATTGGCAGGGTGGTCAATCTGAATATCACATTGCCACAGGAGCATAATGTGGTCGCGCTTCCGGTGCAGTCACTTTACGAAAATAACCGCGTTTACAAGGTGGAAGACGACAGACTCAAGGGCATCAATGTGCAGCAGGTCGGTGACTATATTGACCCCCAGGGTAACTATCAGGTGCTCATCAGGTCCAATGGTATCGTGCCCGGTGACAGATTAATCACGACGCAACTGCCGAGAGCGATCACCGGATTGTTGGTTGATCCAATTGATGCCGCGCGATTTAACGAGGCATTCGCTGCCGAGGCGGTTCAGGGAAAAGCCGGATCTGGGGCGGAGACCAATTAGCGCCAGTCTGGCTTTCGCCTGCTGCGAATACTGGTGTTTGTTTACCACTATTTGTGAGCGTGAACATTAACCCTGTGACAGACGCCACCAGCGTGCCCTCAGCATGACGATAAACACCGGTAGCAGCGGGGTGTCCATAGTTACTGATATTCCGGTATTCGCAAAGGCATTCAGTTAGTATCGCCGGTAATCAGCTTACGTAAAGCCAGAGAGTACCCATGCCGTTTTGTTTGCGACACTATTTCCCGGGAGAAATCTGTCCGAACCACCGCCGGATCATAAGCCCAAAGACCGCAAACATGCCAGTGCACAAAAAGTGACATCGGTTGTATCTCCTGGAACGTAATAATCATCACACTTGGGTATCCATCAAACAGTCGCGGCGGACTCAGGCAAAAATTGGGCCAGCGCGAATATCGATCGGTAGCTGAATAAAAATGCAATTCTCAAAATGACTGACGAAAAAGACAATTTATTGCAGCGTGGTCTGGAGAATATTCAGCCACCTTTTTCGAGCTTTATCCGTGCGCAGACTACTTCCAGCCTGTTTCTTCTGATTGCTACCCTCGTGGCCCTGTGGTGGGCAAATTCAGATTATTCTTCTGCCTATCAAAATCTCACACATTTACCGGTTGGTATTTTCCTGGGAAACTTCGAGTTGCAGGCCTCGCTTAAACACGTAAATGCCGTATCTGTCGCCATCGGGATGCCCCATCCGACGCTAACTCCGGCCTCGCAAGTGGTCCGAAGGCTTCTTCACTGTTAGCCTTGCAGTGTTTGCTAACGTTTTCCAGCAGGGTTGCTTCCAGCATAGTTCCATTCCGGTTGCCTCCACACAGTAAAGTTGCTCCCGCAGCGACGGCTTCCTCAATCCATGTGTGGAGTCTTGCTGCTTCATTCTCGGAGATCATCGGACCGATAAAGGTATCGCGGTCTGATGGGTCGCCCATCTTCAATACTTTCACGCGGGAGACCAGTCGCTGTTTGAATTCAACGTAAATGGACTCATGGACGAGTATTCTTTGTACACCAATACAACTTTGTCCTGATTGGTAAAACGCACCGAAGACAATCCGCTCAATCGCATCATCAAGATCCGCGTACTCATCGACAATGACGGCCGCATTGCCCCCCAGTTCCAACACCACTTTTTTCTTGCCCGCCTTGTTCTTAAGCGCCCAGCCGACGACCGGTGAGCCGGTGAAGCTGAGCAACTTCAGGCGGTCATCCTCAGTAAACAACGCAGCGCCATCACGACGACAAGGCAATATGGAAAAAGCGCCTTTGGGAAGGTCCGTTTCCGCCAGAACTTCACCAATAATCAACGCGCCAATCGGCGTCAGGCTGGCGGGTTTTAGTACGAAAGGGCAGCCTATCGCAATGGCTGGGGCAACCTTGTGCGCCGCCAGGTTCAATGGGAAGTTAAATGGACTGATGAAGGAGCAGGGACCGATTGGAACCCGTTTCCAGAACCCCTGGTATCCTTTTGCCCGTTTACTGATATCCAGCGGTAACACTTCGCCTGTTATGCGAACCGATTCTTCAGCAGCGATGATGAATGTATCGATCAGTCGAGTGACTTCGCCTTCCGCGTCGTTCAGGGGTTTACCCGCTTCTATGCACAATGCCTGCGCGAGTTCGTCGAAGCGTTCTCTGAATCTCGCGACGCAGTGCTCGAGTACCGCCTTGCGTTCATAGGCGCCCATCTGCTGGCATGCCATTCGAGCCGTGACAGCTGCTGCGATTGCCTTATCAATGGCCGCCTCGTCGGCCAGGGCGACCAGCGTTGCCGGCTTGCCCGTATATTTGTTTTCAACGATTAAATCTTCGTTGGCGTAAACAGCTTCGTTCGCCAGATAGTAAGGATAGGTTCTATTTAGCATGTATTCCTCGTTTTTCACGTACCTTGAGAGAATCCCGGGTCACTGGACAGGTTAGATATTACTGACCAGTTTGCTCCCGGCAGTTGCACGTACGAATAGCACAAGACTGAGCAATGTCAGTATTGCCGCCAACAGAAACGGTGCGCCCGGGTAATAAACCGTCGTGCTGTTGCTGCCAAAATAACTGAATACCTGGGTCATAATTGGCGGACTCAAAATTGAAGTAAGGCTCATCATGCTGGACATGCCGCCCTGTAGTTCACCTTGCTGTTGTGCACCTATCTGACCGGAGGCTATGCCGTTCATTGCAGGTCCAGCCAGTGCGCCCAGTGCGCCGGGGACCATGGCAACATACATCATCCACGATGTGCTGGCGCTGGCATAGCCACAAAATGCAACCAGGGTCATGGACATCCCGATGATGCCTGCATTACGTAACCCAACTTTCGGGATGACGATTCGAATGAGAAACCCCTGGACGAATACCATCAATACGCCGATGAATCCCAACGAATAGCCTATCTCGCGAGTAGACCAGTTCAGCTTTTCGATTGTGTAGTAACTCCAGATGGAAGGCAGCACGTGATGACCAAGGTTATAGAAAAACATGACCATGAGAATGCCGAAAACGACTCTAAATTGACTAAGCTGTCTGAATGTTGCTAACGGATTAGCTCTGGCCGGTTCGAATATCCTGCGATTCTCGGGAGTGAGTGATTCTGGCAGGATAAAGAACCCAAAAAGCAGATTGAAGAATACCAGTGCCGCGGTTGCGAAGAACGGCACTCTTGATCCGAATTCTCCCAGTATTCCGCCGATCACCGGACCGATGATGAATCCCATACCAAAAGCAGCACCAATCATGCCGAAATACTGGGCGCGTTCTGAAATTGGGGTGACATCAGCGACATAGGCGTTGCAGGTGCTCATGGTGGATGCGCCAATGCCGGAAATGATCCTGCCAATAAACAGCAAAACCAGTGAGTTTGCGAAACCCATGATGATGTAGTTGATGCCCAGAACGACCATGGAAAGAAGAAGCACTGGGCGTCGTCCATAAGCATCGGAGAGGTTACCAACGATTGGAGCAAAGAAAAATTGCATGACCGCATAAACAAACATCAGCCAGCCACCGTATTTTGCCGAGGCGGCGAGGTCTTCCCCTGATATTTCCATCAGCAGGTCAGGCAGGACTGGCATGATCATGCCAAATCCGATGGAATCCATTGACGCGGTGATGAAGATAAACAGCAAAGCGACCTTGTTGATGAATGGCTCCTCTCAGGCGTCGGGCAAAACTGATCAGGATTGATTCTGACGATTGGTAGGCTTGCCAAGAATTCGATCGGAAATTATCCTCAATTGTATTTCGGAGGTTCCCTCGAATATCTTCGTGAGTCTGGCATCTCGCCAATAACGCTCAATGGCGTGGAGTTTGGTGTATCCAGCACCACCAAAAATCTGTAGTGCATCCGAGGTCACGCGTTCCGCCATTTCTGTCGCGAACCATTTCACCATGGCAGCTTCCTTGTCGAGTCGTTGCCGGTTATCGAGTTGTGTTGCGACATGGTACATCAGTTGGCGTGCAGCTTCGATTTCTGAAGCCATTCTGGCGATTTTGAATCGCGTTTCCTGGAAATCAGAGATGGGTTGGTTGAATTGTACGCGTTGCTGTGAGTACGCGACCGCGTCTTCCAGCGCACCACGCGCCAGACCGATAGCCCGGGCGGCGGTATGTGCCCTGGCGACTTCGAGGCCGCTGACGGTGGTCTTGAATCCCTCAGTGCCGTCTCCGCCAACAATATTCGCTTTTGGGATCCTGCAGCCATCAAAGGCGAGTTCGAAAGTGTTCCATCCAAAGTAGCCGATCTTTGGAATCGGCGAACCCTGACAGCCTTTGGGTAACTCACCACGTGGTTTCTCGACGATGAAAGAGCGTAAGCCTTTGTGAGGCTGGTCCTTATCAGCCTCAACGCGGCACAATACTGAAATGTAATCGGCCCCATCGGCAAATGTGCACCAGTACTTGTTCCCGGTGATGACCCATTCATCGCCATCCAGTACGGCCTTACAACTGACGCTCGCGAGATCGGAGCCGGTGTCAGGTTCAGAAAGGGATACCGCGGCCAGATAATCCCCCTGCGCAGCACGACGGGTCAGTTCAAGCCGACGTTCCATGGACCAACCAGTCACGCCCATAACGCCACCCGCGCGGGCGATAATGCTGGCGACACTCATCCAGCCGCGTGCCAGTTCTTCTGCGATCAGGCAATACTCAAAGACGCCGAGACCAAGGCCGCCGTATTCTTCCGGGATACGGATGCCGAAATAGCCCATCTCACCCATTTTCGCGCGAAGTTCCATTGGAATCTGGCCCTGCACCGGATCCAGTTCGTTAGCAACGGGAAGCACCTCCTTCAAGGTGAATTCACGGGCGACTTCCTGGATCATCCGACGTTCGTCGGTCATGTAGCTGGGATTGTCCAAATGCACGGCGTCTTCGTTTCGATCCATAACCATAGTGATTCGATCCCGTCGTTAATGGTGAGTGGAGACTGGTTACATGCCTATCAGGTCTGCCTTGTCGATGATGTTCTGTAGAATGCGCACGCTGGCAGCGTCTACCATAACACCATCAACATTGATGGCGCCGAGCCCTGCCTCGAGTGCC
Source organism: Gammaproteobacteria bacterium (assembly GCA_021773555.1). Taxonomy (GTDB): domain Bacteria; phylum Pseudomonadota; class Gammaproteobacteria; order Pseudomonadales; family Azotimanducaceae. Next base: position 17,667 of record JAJFKA010000031.1, on the reverse strand, counting down.
TCAGCGTAGGCCTGTTTCTGATGGCGTGCATCTTCGACAGACTTAACCGAAGGGGAGAACACTTCCTGGGCAATGTCGATCTGACTGGGATGAATCGCCCACTTCCCGACCATGCCAAGGACGTTTCCCCGCTCACACTCGGTCCTGAAGGCCTGTTCATTGCGAAAATTGGCGTAGGGTCCATCCACCGGATCAAGGCCATTTGCACGACAGGCAATCGTCAGCTTGTAGCGCGGGTAGTGCCACAGATCTGGAGGATAGCTGCCGCCATCGCCACCGACACTACGGAGGTTCATCGCCTGACTGGCCGAATAGTCGCCCATGCCAAACACCAGGCATTCCAAACGATCGCTGCAGGCAGCGATTTCCTCCACGTTCATCATGCCTTCCACTTCCTCAATCAGACATTCGATACCAATTCTGTTCTTGAGTCCGAGTTTTTGTTCCAGCTGATCCAGCAGGAGGTGAACGAACATCACGTCGTGTGCGCTTTTTGCTTTGGTTAACATGATGGTGTCAATTATTTCACCCGCGCCGGTGACAATTTCAACAATGTCTTCATAGCAGTACTGGGTTTCGACATCGTTGATCCGCACGCAAAGTGTCTTCGGCGTCCAGGTCAGATTGTTCAGCGCCTCCACAATCATGCCGCGAGCAGCGCTCTTGGCGTTCGGAGCCACGGCATCCTCCAGATCGAGGAATACATGATCGAGTTCCAGAGCCGAGGCTTTCGTCATCATTTTTTCACTGCTACCCGGGACAGATAACTGACAGCGGCGTAATCTTTTCGGTCGTGATCGTAACTTTTCTGTTTCAGTCATTGAGATTCCTTGGTTAGTCTGCCATACACGTCGGATATCAACCGGCGCGCTGGTCTGTTAGCTCTGCTGATTTTTCTTTTTGATCAGCACGCGTCGTTCGCCTTCAAAAACGACCTGATTCTTCTGATTCACTCCCCAGTGTCTAAATTTCACAATGCCGGAAATATCATCGTAGGCATTCGTCTCCAACACTTCGGAGAAGGCGTAAAGAGTGTCACCGTGAAAGACGGATGTTTTCAGACGGATTTTGTCCATGGATAATTCGCGAATTGCGTTTTCAGCAGTATCCTGCGTGCTCATGCCGATAATCATCGCGATGGTAACACCGCCAAACTGAAGCCGTTTTCCGAATGTGTTTCTGGCAGGATCCTCGTTAAAGTGTGCTTCTGCAGTATTGAGTACCTGCAGAGTGATCCCGACATTATCATTTTCACACATGGTTTTGCCACGCGCGTGGCGAATTGTCTGTCCGCTGAAAAAGTCTTCAAAGTAATTTCCTTCGCCAGTCAGTGTCATGACTGACTCCTTGCGACATCGGGGTCGCGGAATCGGACAAAATTTGTCCGCTTGAATTCGATGACCTTGTCATCGTGTTGATTGTAACCGGCGGTCAGCCAGGTAACGATTCCGGAGGTCTTGTTGCTCTTCGAAAGGCGTTTCTCGATCACTGTACTACGCGCAATAAGCGTATCACCCACATGAACATCCGCGAGGAATTCGCACTCGTCCACGCCGAGAAACAGTCCGCCGCCTTCTGATAAGTCCTCAACTGACATGCCGAAAGTCGCATTAAAAACCAGCAGCGGATTTACCACCATTTTCGGGTGACCGGCAGCCCTGGCGTAAACCTCATTGAAATAGAGAGGATTAAAAGACAGGGTCTGCGTTGAAAACCAGGTGTTATCTCCATCGGTTATGGTTCGGCCCCAATGGTGTTCGAATGCCTGGCCCGGGGTGAAATCCTCGAATTTGTGACCTTTCTCGGCCAGGACTGCGCGGGACTGAAAATCATTTTCATCGCTCACAGTAAATCTCCTCTCTCCTTAGTGGTGGCAGGTGAACCTTAAAAAGTCAGGCATTTAAAGGTTCAGGATGTAGTTCGTTCAGTGGTACGGACAATCCTGCTGTAGTGACGACCCTGGCATGCTTTCGGCGCAGGCGACGCGGTTCATTAACGCCGCAGGAATGGGCGATCACCCCGACTTCCCAGTTAATGTTCTCGCAATAGTGTTTCACACGCACTGCTTTGTCCGCCACCACCAGCCCTTTCTGCAGGCGCGGGTTGTGTGTCGTAATCCCTGTGGGGCAGGTATTTTTGTTGCACTGCATAGCCTGTATGCAACCGATCGCAAACATGAATCCACGAGCTGACACCACGTAATCGGCCCCCAGGCAAATGGCCCAGGCGACAGTCGCAGGCTCCACCAGCTTACCCGAAGCGATTACCCGGATACGTCGTTTAAGATCTCGCTCGATGAGCTTGTTAGAAAGCATGGGCAGACTCTCTTTCAGTGGCAATCCCACATAGTCCATCAGGCTCTGGGGGGCCGCACCGGTCCCGCCGTCAGCGCTGTCGAGGGTGATAAAATCCGGGGCGGCTTCGATACCACGCCGGTGGATTTCATCACACAGTTCGTCAAGGAACTCAGCGTCGCCGAGCACGAGTTTAAATCCGGTGGGTTTACCCGTCAGTGATCTGATACGTTCAACCATATCCAACAGGTCGGAAACGGTACTCACCTCAGCATGACGATTCGGGCTGATTGAGTCCTGACCAGCGGGAATGCCACGAATCGATGCAACTTCGGTGGTTACCTTTTCACCGGGCAACATGCCACCTTTACCGGGTTTCGCTCCCTGGCTCAGTTTGATTTCGAACATCTTGACCTGGGGCAATACCGCGATGCTGATTAGCTTTTCTTCATTGAGTTCGCCGAACTCGTTACGGACGCCATACTTCGCCGTGCCGATCTGTACGACGAGATCTGCACCGCCTTCCAGATGATAGGGGGACACTCCTCCTTCTCCAGTGTTCATCCAGCAACCGGCCAGTTTCGCTCCTTTTGACAATGCCAGCACCGCGGGTCTGGAGATTGCCCCGTAGCTCATGCCGGAAACATTGAAGATGGATGCGGTGCTGTAGGGTTGTTGGCAATAAGGCCCGATGGTTAATGCCTCGAGTGGCGTCGACTCACTGTCAAGCGTTGGAAATGCGGTATTTACGAACATGATGGATCCGGTAGGATTCAGACTTCTGGTCGAACCAAAGGGTACCGTAGTGTCTATGTTTTTTGCAGCACGATAAACCCAGGAGCGTTCGGCTCGATTAAATGGCATTTCTTCCCGGTCCATGGCAAAGAAGTACTGGCGGAAGAATTCTCCCAGCGTTTCGAACAGGTAACGAAAGCGGCCAACGACCGGATAGTTTCTCCGCAGCGCGTGCTTTGTTTGTGTAACATCAGTCACATACATGACCGCGATGGACACCAGCGCCAGCATCAGTGTCAGTACGAAGAGAAAGAGCACCAGATTAGAAAACCAGTCGATGAATGCCATCTGTGAGTCCGAATGTGTAGCCAGGTCAGCGTCGTAGTCTAGCTTGAAAGGTCATTATTAAAAAACTGCATCGGGATCTTTTTGCGCTGCCGGAAATGATCATGAAAGATGGCCTGTTTTGGCGTAGCATGGCACTTCCTTCATAGTGGATTCGAGACTTAGAAATGACTGAACGTGTGAGGATTGCGGGCCTTGAAGTCGCAGTTGAGTTGGCTGAACTTGTCGAAACTGAAATCGTCCCAGGCCTTCCCATTGATTCGGAGCGGTTCTGGCATGATCTGGCAGATATTACCGAGGAGATGGTTCCGCGTAATCGGGCTTTGCTGGCACGAAGAGATGACCTGCAGCACCAGATTGACGAATGGCACAAGGCGAATGCCGGTACGCGGCATGACAATGCAGCCTATAAAGCGTTCCTGCGAGAAATTGGCTACCTGCTTCCTGAGCCCGACGATTTTCAGATTGAAACTGGCAATGTCGATCCGGAAATCGCGCTGATGGCCGGGCCGCAACTCGTTGTTCCGATCATGAATGCACGTTTCTCCCTTAATGCGGCCAACGCAAGATGGGGGAGCCTTTATGATGCTCTATACGGAACTGATGTCATTCCGCAGGATAACAAGGCAGATAAGACGCGTGGTTATGATCCGGAGCGAGGGGCACTGGTGATTGAATATGCCGCGCGTTTTCTCAATGAAACGGCGCCTTTGGACGGCGCTGCTCACCAGGAAGTCACGGCTTATCGGATTCAGGACGGACAACTGCTCGCAAAGACTGACCAGGGTCAGTGCGCACTCGCGAATCCGGAACAACTTGTTGGGTACAACGGTGAAGGCTCTGCTCCGTTTGCTATTCTGCTGGTGCACAATGGCCTGCACCTGGAGATTCAGATTGATCGCAACGACCCGGTAGCGAAAAACCACAAAGCAGGAGTGAAGGACGTATTGCTGGAAGCCGCAATCACCACGATCCAGGATTGCGAAGACTCTGTCGCCGCGGTGGATGCCGAGGACAAGGTATTGGTCTACCGTAACTGGCTCGGTTTAATGAAGGGCACGCTGGCGGAGGAATTTACCAAAGGAGGGGAAACTGTACGACGCACGCTGAATCCGGATCGCGAATATAAGGGTCCAGACGGCGGGACCGTGCGCCTGAACGGCAGAAGCCTGCTGTTGATTAGAAATGTGGGTCACCTGATGACCAATGAGTCCGTCCTTCTACCAGATGGTAGCGAGATACCGGAAGGGATACTTGATGGCATGATGAGCAGTCTCATCGCACTACACGACCTTAAGCGGACCGGAACGCTGCGCAATTCGTCCACCGGTAGCGTTTACATTGTGAAGCCGAAAATGCATGGACCAGAAGAGGTGCAGTTTACAGTTGACCTGTTTGCTCGAATCGAGACCGCCCTGGGCATGGAGCGCAATACCCTCAAGGTCGGGATTATGGACGAGGAACGCCGGACGACGCTCAATCTTAAAGCATGCATTCAGGCAGCGAAGGAAAGGGTTATTTTTATTAACACCGGATTCCTGGATCGCACCGGAGATGAGATTCACACCAGCATGGAAGCTGGTAGGATGGTCAGGAAAACGCTGATGAAGCAGCAGAAATGGATCACTGCTTATGAGGACTGGAATGTGGATGTGGGCCTTGCGGCGGGTCTCATGGGTCGTGCACAAATTGGCAAGGGTATGTGGGCGATGCCGGATGAAATGGCACAGATGATGGAAGCCAAAATTGGCCATCCGCAGGCAGGGGCGAATACCGCATGGGTGCCATCACCTACTGCGGCAACCTTACACGCCATGCACTATCATCAGGTCCGGGTTGTCGATGAACAACAAAAACTCAAGTCCCGCGCTCGCGCAAAGCTGGATGACCTGCTGGCGATTCCTGTTCTACAAGGCGAAAACCTTTCTGATTCTGAAGTAACCCAGGAGCTGGAAAACAATGCACAGGGAATTCTCGGTTATGTAGTACGCTGGATCGACCATGGCGTTGGTTGTTCCAAGGTCCCCGATGTCAATGATGTTGGATTGATGGAAGATAGGGCGACGTTACGCATCTCTTCTCAGCATATCGCAAACTGGCTGCACCACGGAGTCTGCACCGAGTCCCAGGTGTTGGCGGTCATGCAAAAAATGGCCGCCGTGGTGGATAGACAAAATTCCGATGATGCCGCTTATCAGAATATGGCACCCGATTTCGATCAGAGTATCGCCTTTCAGGCGGCCTGTGATCTGGTTTTTAAGGGCAGGGAGCAGCCCAATGGGTACACGGAACCCGTATTGCACGCGCGCCGCAAGGAAGCGAAGACCAGACAACTCAATCAGGGGGCGTGAGCATCACGTCCAAACCGGCAAGTCAATGAGACAAGAATCATCTAATGGATGACATCGTGGAAGCAGCGAAAAGTAGAATCCTCGTCGTCGAGGATGAAGCGCTTGTTGCTCGCGAGTTAAAAGGTCGGCTGACACAGATGGGCTGGGACGTGGTCGGCATCGCTTACGCCGATGAAGCCATTGAACTGGCCAGGGAAACTCAGCCAGACCTGCTGCTGACAGATATCCATCTGAAGGGTGGGGTCGATGGCATTGATGTTGCCAACAGAATCTGTGCAGAGATGGACATTCCGGTCGTGTTTCTGACCGCATATTCTGACGATGAAACGGTAACGCGGGCCAAGTCTGTGACTCCTTTTGGTTACATTATCAAACCGGTTGAGAATCGCGAACTGCAGATCACGATCGAGATGGCGTTGTATAAATTTCGAATCGACAAGGAACTTAAGGAAACCCAGCAGTTACTTGCCACCGCACTCACCTGTCTCGGCAGCGCCCTGGTGTTTGTGGATGACCGGGGTGTGATAATTAATGTCAACCAGGACGCACTCGAACTGTTTGGCGACACCGCGGTTGTTGGGCGTAACTGGAAAGTTGTGCTCGGGCAGATGGAGGAAACTTCAATTTTCAAAACCGTGAGCAGCGCACTCATGGAAAAGGCAATCACCCGGCTGTCTCCCTTTGTCGTGCAGGTTGCGGATCAGGAAATGAAACTGATTGATGGCATCGTCGGACCCATGGACTCGGGCGGCGTACTGATCCTGCGAGAACTTGCGAAAATCAATGAATCGGTGGAAATGCTGGGTGAACCCAATGTGATGTTCGCCAACCTCGGACCCGAGGTGTTGTCACCGACAGAATCCAGTCTGTGCCAGATACTCATGTCCCCGGATTCGCTGGACGTTGATCAGGCGCACAAGATCGTTGAACGACTCTCCAGGCAATTAAGTCGTTACGTTCGCGGCACTGATCTGGTCAGTGTTTTTGGTGGTTCGTTGCTGTCGGTCAGCCTCCCGTACACTTCCATCACCGAGGGTGAGCAAATCGCCAAAACGCTGCTCGAACAAATCAACAATGACCTGCGAATCGGCGAGAAATTCAGCTTTAGCATCGGGCTTGCCCACAGCACGGCTGGTGATAAGCAACCCATTGAACTGTTCAGGCGGGCAAAGCTTGCGCTCAACAGGGCCCAGAGTAGTGGTGGTGGCCGGGTCGAAATCTGGAATCAGGGCGCCGAGGAGACGCACGCAAATCGCGCCAATGAAATTCAGATTGAACGCGAATACAACAATGTGGTGCTGCTCTGGAATGTGATGAATGTTTTGTCCCAGGCTGAGGATCTGGCAGATTTATCGGTCAGTTTTTGTGAACACCTTTTCCAGTTTTTCAAACTGGAGAGGATTGGGCTGATGGTTCGCACCCTGGGATCGGTGGAAATGGTCGCCGGATTCAGTCGCACGGCTAACGCGCTCGGATCAATTAGTGACCTTGAGCTTAGCGCTGAAGAATTCAGGTTGATTGAAAGCCTTCTGGGCAAGTCGGGAGGCGAGGGTACCCATGAGGCCGTTACAATCTACCACGTCGGTGGCGACAGAGTGTTGCTGCTTGAGCATGACACTGCGCCGGCTTCGAGCCAGACCGAATTTGTCCGCACCCTGGTGACCTATTTCGGCACTGGCCTCGGTCGATTCGACTTAAGTGTGGTGGTTGAGGAAAGTGAACCATCGACTAGCGGCAATCAACTCATCTATCAGTCGCCGCAGATAGAAAGCATCATAGAAAGTGTTAATCTCGTGGCGCCAACAGACGCGACGGTGCTCATTGTCGGTGATTCCGGTACTGGTAAGGAAATGCTGGCAAGGCACGTTCACGAGGCCAGCGGCCGTGCCGGTAAACCATTCGTGATCGTTGACTGTGGTGCGGTGGTGGGTAGCCTGATTGAAAGTGAATTGTTTGGGCATGTTCGTGGTGCATTCACCGGTGCGGACAAAAATTTTACCGGTCGCCTCCGAGAGGCTAACGGTGGCACGGTATTACTCGATGAAATCGGTGAGCTTCCGTTGGATGTGCAGGTCAAACTGCTTCGTTTTGTACAAAGCCACGAAGTGGCACCAGTTGGATCAAGTGATTATCAAAGTGTAGATACCCGTGTTATCGCCGCAACGCACCGGGATCTCAAGGCGATGGTTGTCGAAGGATCGTTCCGTGAAGACTTGTTTTATCGCCTCAATGTATTTTCAGTTCGAACCCCACGCTTGAATGAGCGGATTGAAGATATTCTGCCGCTTGCAAATCATTATCTCGATGTCTATAGCCAACGGTACAAAAAAGGGGGGTTGACCTTTAGCCGTGAAGCGGAATCCGCGCTGTTACAGCACGATTGGCCAGGTAATATTCGCGAACTTGTAAATGTTGTGAACAGGGCCGTTATCCTGTGCAAGGACTTAACCGTCAACCCCATTCATCTTGGCTTGTTCTCGAATGCGGATATGGAGATGGTCGTTAAACCTCCAGGTCAGGTTTCGCTGCGCACGCGGCTTGGTGATCTGGTTGACCTGGCTTTGGTCTCAGCACCGCATTTCAGTCCCATTGGTCGGTGGATTGAAGAGGATATCATCCTGCATTGCATGCATGAGCATCAGGGTGTAGTTAATCGCGCAGCAGAGAGCCTCGGCATTCCGGAAACGACGCTACGAAGAAAAGTGGGGCGTTTGAAGGAGACCTACGGCAATGAGCAACCATCGCGCCCACTCGACTGGCAGGACCTGGGCGCGGTATTTGGTGAACTTGTCGAGATGAGCCGGGAGCGCCGAATCTCGTTACTCGACCTGGTTTCGCAATCGCTGTTCAGGGAGATTGAAGGCCGAAACCTGGCTCGCCAGGATGCCGCACGCCTTCTGGATGTTTCAGTGCCAACCTACCGGAAGCTCGTCAATAGCTGATCGCGCGTTATCCGCCCACCAACCTTCGCCCTCATTTATAACCTCCGTTCAGGAATCGAAAAAAAGGCTTGTTGACCCAGACAGAGTCAGTCGTCACTGCCCAGTTTTTCGACGTAAGCGCGGATACGATACGTTCGGAATTCTCTGGCAGTACCGTGAGTGTCGCCTCCACGCGTCCCGCTCGCAGGATCACCAGGTGTATGGGTACAAGGTCAGGTTGCTCAACCTGGCTGTAGTAAAATGGCTGCCACCAGGAATCTGCAATGAGACCGGTTTCATTGGCTTCATCTTTTTTAGCGAATCGGGTGACTACAGCATCGAACTTCCGTTTCATGGACTTCTTTTTAAATTCAAAAAATACGACGAACTCGCGACCATTCACTACACGCGTTCCATCAGGCAAAGTCTGGACGGCGTCCGAGGGTTCACCCCAGTCATCACGAAACAGGAATGCCGACACTTTTGGTGCGGCCCAGATTGATGCCTGAATGTGTTCACGCCGGAGCAAACTTATCAGCTGCTGAATATGCAGCAGGCTTGAGTGGGAGTACGTCAGGGTTCTGCCCCTATCCAGGGAAGCCGAAACGTTTATCGGCCGCAAATCATAGCCGGTCAGCATGCCCGTCGCTAAGGCAGACTGTAATGCATTGAGCAGTTCTGTTTGTTCGCGCAACGCATCATGGCCACCGAGTTTCATGACTCGCGCGTAGATTTCGGTATCCTTCGGCGTACCCAGATAGGTTTTCCCGGTACCCAGGAATTCTGATAAAAACTGATCCAGTTTCTCATCCAGCAATTCGCTTTCCAGATCGGCTGGTTTGATGGCACCAATTGAGATGAGCAGGGCGGCGGCTTGTTGCTCATCGAAGTCGAGTGCCTTGCCGTGGCGACCGTTCAGATTTTGAATTCCTGATACATCAAAAGTCTTTTGTATCGCGACATAGTTCATCTGTTTTACAGCATCGAGACACAATCCTGCGCGCACAGATGTGCTCAACAGCAAGGTACTTGCGATAATCATCACGCTGGCTGTGGTTAGGTTTATTGATATCCTCATCTGCTATCTGATCCTCCTGGTTCCTGGCTTACCGGATGTTGAATGGTGAAAAATGCAGCTTATGCGATGGCTTTTTGTACTGACTGCTGGTTCCAGTACCAGGCAATCACCCCCACCACCACATTGGTCAGGGCGGTCGCAACAAAAATGCCAACATATCCCCAATACCTGTCGGCTATCACAGCGAGTGGGACGTAAACGACAAAGGTACGCACTACCGAGATGATAAGTGCTGGCATCGGTAAACCTCTGGCGTTGAAGCTGGAACTGGCAATCTGCATGATTCCCATAAAACCGATACTGAGCGGAATGATAAGGAAGAAAGATTGGGTCACCGCCACAACCACTTCGTCGGCGTTGATAAGTGAGACAATAAATTTACCGGTCAACAACATAAAGACGAAGGTAAAGACGCCCCAGGCAAGACTGAACCGGTTGGTGAGGCGCAGTGCCTCTTTCACCCGATCGAATTTGCCCGCCCCCCAGTTCTGTCCGATAAACGGTTCAACAGACGATGACGCGGACCAGAGAATCATATGGGCAATGGTCTCCACCCGCGTCGCAATGTTATATCCCGCCACTACCTCGTGGCCATGTCCGGCGAGTAATCGCGTGATAATAAGCATTGATACGGGCATCACCAGGCCGCTCATGATAGCCGGTGCCCCGACATGCAGAATGGAGATCCAGGAAGCCAGGATGCCGGACAAACTGAAATTCATCATTTTTGTCTTCAGTAATAAAACGCCATATAGACCAACGCTCATGAGTCGAGAGATCACATAGGCCCAGGCAGCACCGGCAATACCCAGTTCGGGGATTCCTGCCCAACCGAAAATGAGCACCGGGCCGAGGACGATCTGCACGATTGAGCCGGTGGTCATGATGATGCCAGGACTGGCTGCGCTTCCCGTTGCCCGGAGCAGGGTCGACCCGACGATTGAAAGCAGGAAAAACGGGACGCCAACCATGTAAACCGTCAGGTAATCGATGGTCATCTGCTTGACTACATCTTTGGCACCCAGCAACTCGACAATCAGGTTGGCCGAGAGCGCGCCCAGTATGCCCAGGAAACAACCGATAACCAGTGCCAGTATTTGTGCGTGGGTGACCAGTTTCGTGACGCGGTTGCGGTCTCCTGCACCCATAGCGCGAGCGATCACTGATGAGGCGCCGGTACCGATACCACCGGCGAACGCGAACAGGGTAATAGTAATTGGAAACGCAAAGCCCATGGCAGCCAGCGCCTCGGTACCCAGGATGCCGAGATACACGGCCTCTGCCAGTTGCGCTACATTCATGGTCAGGGTGCCCATGGCCATGAACGAGCCGAGCTTTATCAGGTGGCGTGCCACCGGACCTTCAGTAAATCCTTTGGCGCGACTTCCACGCACAAGGGTGACCGGATTGCCCGTGCTGATGATTTCTTCTCTTCCAGTGTCCTGCATCGACGATGACCTTGCCCGATAGGCTGCATGATACAGGTATCCAGTCAGGTCGGTATTTGCCCTTTTGCTGCCTCGCTGTTTCTCAGTTCACTACCTTGATATCGGATTGACCTGCGATACTATTGCTTTTCGGGGTTGCTCATGAGTGTTTGGAGTGTGCTATTGTCTCCGTTATCGGGCAGCGTTTCCTGAAATTTGAGAAGTGGCTATGAGTGAGTCGCCTTTGCCGAATGATGTAATTTTAACCGTGACTATCGGGGTGGTTTTAGTCGCGGCAGCCGGTGCATGGCTTATTGCATTGCTAAGACGAAAGCGAGCGGAGAAAAATCAGCGTAACGAGGCAATTTTTAAGGCCCTCGATCAGTTAAGTGCTGAAGTCAATCAACTGAGTCTGCAAATGCATCTTAAGGACGGTCGGGAATCAATTGAGGTACTGGCCTCCCTCGACGAAATCCTCCCTGCGGAAATTGAGGAGGAACTCGAACGAATCAGGAAACTTCGCCACGATCTTGATCGCCAACTGGCCGCATTTGCTGAGCAATCGAGCCAGTCGACACTGCAATCGAGCCTGCTGACCAATCGGGTGATTAAGGACGCAGGGGAAATTGATGAACTGATCGCACAGGTAAAGGCCAGGCTCAGGGCGTAAGCAATTTTCTGTATAAGTCCCGGAAAGAATGTGCGTGAAGTGAAACGTTTCGTACCGATTCGGGAACTGAAACACAAATCGGTATCGAGGTAGCAAGCAGTGCGGTGGAATTTATATGGTCTCATCATCGTTTCATTAGCTGCTGTCTGGTATCCGATTGCCGCGCCAGCTTCCTCCCGAGAATATGAACCAGGTAAGCAATATCCTTTTGGTCGCCCCAATCCCATGGCCCCGCAAGAGATCAGTCAGTTTCATTTCATGATTGGTAATAACAATTGTGTTGAGGAGCGGCGTGACAGCAGCAACGGTGCGTGGATCGAGGGGCAGCGTTCCTGGGATGCCCATTACACAATGAACGGATTTGCCATTATTGACACCGGCAGATCTGGTCAATCATCAAATGGGAATATGCGCTTATTTGATCTGGAAACGAAACAATGGGTTGTTACTTTTTTTGCCATGCCGGTCTTCTCCTCCGGCGTCTGGCGAGGTCAGCTAACGGGTACTGACATTGTGCTCAAACAGCCTCAGAAGGCACCGGGGCTGGGTCTCGATGGCATCTCTCGCCTGACCTTCCACAATATTACTGATACCGGTTTCGATTGGATCGGCGAGTGGCTCAGTGATGATGGCACCGTTGTCTACCCGTTCTGGAAAATCTCCTGTAAAAAATCCACCCGGTAAATTTCCTGATACGGTGGTTTGGCAAAACCGCAGCCGGGTGGGCTATCATGTCTGCCGTAAACTTATCTGGCTGGAACGAGCATGAAGTTCGGCATTTTTTTTGAGTTGTCCACACCGCGACCATTTTCTCGAGAAATCGAGTGGCGGGTCTACCACAACGCACTTGAACAATGCCGGCTGGCAGATGAACTTGGCTTTGATCACGTCTGGGCGGTTGAGCATCATTTTCTCGAGGAATACTCACATTGTTCCGCACCGGAAGTATTCCTCGCTGCCGTTGCGGCACAAACCCGGCGCATTCGTATTGGTCATGGGGCCGTCGTTTGTGTCCCGGAAATGAACCACCCGATTCGCGTTGCTGAACGCGCTGCTGCGCTGGACATCCTTTCCAACGGTCGCCTTGAGTTTGGCACCGCGCGTTCTTCTACCTGGACTGAACTCGGTGGCTTTCAGGTGAATCCCGACGATACCAAGAAGACCTGGGATGAATTTGTACGGGTCTTACCGCAAATGTGGACCAAGGACGCCTTTGAATGGGAGGGACGTGCTTTCAGTATGCCGTCCAGAAATGTTCTGCCGAAGCCATTTCAGGACCCGCATCCTCCCATGTGGGTTACTGTGACTTCTCCGGGCACGGAACTTGATGCTGCTGATCGCGGTCTTGGTTGCCTCGGAGTATCGGCAGCCGGCTTTGACGAACAGGAGCGTCGCACCACCGAGTACCATCGTCGAATCCAATGCTGTGACCCTGTCGGTGGCCTCGTTAATGATCAGGTTCACACGATGAATTTTTTGTACTGTCACGAGGACTATCGAGCGGCCCGCGATGTGGGTGTACCGATGGTCAACGCATTTAACGTGGCCAACTCACACCTTTACTGGACACGGGAAGCACATCCCACGACCGCCTATCAGACACTTGGCAACGTCGGTGCGGCGCTTAAACCGAGGAAGGCTGTGAGCGATGATCCAGGAGTCGCCAGGGGACTACCCGAAGGCGTCGGGGTGGGGGACCCGGATCACCTCATCGCCACGATTAAGCGCTGGGAATCAATTGGGGTTACCGGCATTAACTTTCTCCTCAATGCCATGGAAATGGTCTCCCAGGAAGACGTATTAAAGAGTATGCGGTTGTTCGCATCCGAGGTGATGCCAGTGTTTCGAGCGGAGCAGGACCGGTTTACTGCGGTGTATACCCCGGCGACGGTCCATGAATTCGGCACAGTTGTCCCGGAGGTGCGACGCTAGTGCTGGTCGGTACAGCGAGCGTGGACGATCTTGCTGTTTCTGCGGCGAACCTGACAGAATTTTCTGCCGGGGCAGTGCAGTTCGATGATGTTATGTGTTTCCAGGTCATTGCGGAAATGAGAAATCAGGCTCGCGAGGCGATCCTGCCACCGGGGTTACATCCGACGGTACCCGCCGCACTGTCCCTGCAGGTCTGGCGAGTGGGAGACTCGCCCTGGGGCGCCTTCAACTTTGCGCTATGCCGGGTATCCTGCCGAAGTGGGGTGCGGGCAAGAGGCATGACCACAGCAGCTTATGTAACGACAGAGGCTGCCGCTTCGAATCTGGCCTCGACTTTCGGTTATCCGGCGCGAATTGCCGACATAGGGTTCCAACAGAATTTTGATAGTGCCCGTTTCACCGTATCGAGCGCAGACCACGAGATACTGGACATCACTTGTCTTGACCCCCAGCCCCTGGGACTCAACGATGTGCAATATACCGGCACGTTGAATCTGGCGCAGACACCACTGGGATTGCGGCTTGTTCAACTGGAAGAGCAGCATCAGGCGAGTCGCGTGGAGCGACTGAATGCCAGCCTGAGGAAATTCGATGCCGCTGCCTGGGGAAATCCATTGCTGGATCCCTACTGGATCGTCGCGTCGAGCCTGTGTGCAGAAACAATCGTTTGTTCTCCAATACGATTTGTATGTCGGCCGGACGAGTTGGCTTTCACCGGTACTGAGGCAGTCGCGGGGTCCAGTCGTGGCTGAGCCAGACGGCAAATTGTCCGGTAAGGTTGCGATTGTCACAGGTGCCGGTCGCGGTGTGGGCAAGGCCACGGCGTTGAAGCTTGCCCGCGAAGGCGCCAGCGTTGTGGTGAATGATCTGGATGTGGCCGAAGCCCGGGCGACAGTCGCAGAAATAACCAACAGCCAGGGGCAGGCGTTTGGTTGTGTTGGCAGCGTAACCGAAAGTGAATTTCCAGAGCACCTCGTTCAGACGAGTCTGGAAGCCTTTGGCCAGATAGACATTATTGTCAACAATGCCGGTTATATCTGGAATGGTGCGGCGCATAATCATTCGGACGAACAGTGGCAGGCAATGTTGGATGTTCATGTGAGTGCACCGTTTCGAATCCTGCGGGCATTTTCGCGATGGTTGCGGCCGACGGCAAAACAGGAAATTGCAGAACAGGGTCGAGCCGTGTGTAGAAAAGTGGTTAACATCTCATCGGTTAGCGGTACCCAGGGCAGTGCCACGCAGGTGGCTTACTCGGCCGGGAAGGCTGCGGTTGTTGGCCTCACCAGGACCCTGGCAAAAGAATGGGGTCGATACAATGTGACTGTGAATTGTGTGGCTTTTGGCCATATAGATACACGATTAACCCAGGCCTATGAGCAAGTGCCACCTGCAATCGAGGTTGGTGGACGAGAATTTAAAGTTGGCCTGAGTAACGCTCAGCTTGAGGGCGTGCGTCGATCCACTGCGCTCGGACGTGCCGGACAGCCGGAAGATGGGGCGGGTGCGATTTATCTGTTCTGCATTCCGGAGTCCAATTTCATCACCGGCGAGGTACTCACGTGTTCCGGTGGGATTTAAGCGCGCGAGACAGGCATACATTTGATCATCAGGAACCCTGATTATGAGTCACTATGAAACGCTGATTGTTGAGAAAATTGGGAAAGTGGACTGGCTGACATTGAACCGGCCGGAATCCCTGAATGCCATTAATACGCCGATGGTCACCGAACTGAGGGACTATTTTGGCGGTCTGATGGAAGATGACGAAACCCGGATCGTTGTCATGCAGGGGGCAGGCAGGGCGTTTTGCGCCGGCCTCGACATCAAGGCCACAAACACCCGCGAATATGAACCACCGTTTGGTGGTGGCATGGGTTTCCAGGGGTACCTGGCCGAGGTTTATCTACGCATGCGGCGCTGTCCTCAGCCGATAATATCCCTGGTGCAGGGACCTGCCTGCGGTGGCGGATTCGCGTTTGTTCTGGCTTCTGATATTCGCATTGCCGGCCGGAGTGCACGCATGAATGCCGCTTTCATTCGGATCGGGCTGTCCGCCTGTGATATGGGCACCAGTTACTTTTTACCCAGACTCATCGGCACATCAGTGGCCTCTGAACTGATGTTAACCGGGCGGTTTCTCGATGCCGAGCGGGCGCTGGCGACTAATCTTGTCTCGCAGGTGGTCGAGGATGAACATCTGGCGAAGGCGGCACAATCCTACATCGACGATATGTTGACGACTTCACCGATGGGACTGCGTCTGACCAAGGAAGGCCTGACGATGGCCATTGATGCCGGTGGTCTGGAAGCAGCAATGGCGATCGAAAACCGAAATCAGTTAATGTGCTCGCGCACCGAGGACGCCAGGGAAGGTATGCAGGCTTTTCTTGAAAAACGTGCGCCTGAGTACAAAGGTCGCTGATCAGTTTCGGAATTCAGCTTTCCTGGCCTTACTCCGTGTAATCCAGGCCGGCCTCAACCCTTCCCGGCAAGCGCAGTTAACATGCGTTTCAGGGCGAAATGTTCATAGCTGAGTCGCAGCAGTTCGTCGATCTCCTGCCAATTTTGACGGGTGGTGATATCAAGGTTGATCCAGCCGTTCTGACCCACGTAGGGAGGGATTCGAAAGCGCGGATCGAGGGAAGTCAGGGATAGTTGCCGTTCTGCGCCGACCCAGATCTGCAGTTGTGTTTTTCCTTCACGATGTGACAGATTGCAAAATGATTTTTTCCCTGCCCTGAACGCCGGATTACCAAATTGGGAGTCCTCGGAAGACTCCGGTAGTGCCAGGCATAAGTTGCGTAACTCTTTCAGGAGCTTCTGGTTTTTACCCGACTTGAGCGGATCAATATCCTCTGGTTTCAGGCTCTGTGTTGGCGGCTTGACGTCGGGGACACGACTTTTCGCCAGGAGCGCGAGCGGAGCAATCCGGCTATAAGCATCGAATGTCAGCTGTGCAACTCGATTCCAGGAAAGTCCCTTGTTTAATTCGATTCCAAGCCATCCTTTCGTGCCGGAATAAGGCGGCACGAAGAAATAATCAGGCGCCGAATCGACCAGCATGTGCTGGGTTTCACGGCCCATGTTAAGCAACAGGGCGACTTTGCCGTCGCCATGATGATTCAGTGAATAAGTGGCGAAGCCCTTACCCCTGACCTTGAAGTGAGGAAAACCATGGGAAACTATCTCTTCAGTCTCGGCGAAGCCCAGACACAGCTGTTGAACTACCTCGAAGACTGTTGACATATCGCTCTCCAGAAGAACCGGCAAGACAGTTTAGCATGGCCGTTGACAGCCCGGTGTGTGTCGTTGATGCTGGCGGCTCCAGAAGTCGGGGGGAATGATGCAGACACAGGTTTTAGGAAGAACCGGGCTCGAAGTCAGTGTGGCGGGGCTGGGTTGTGGCGGGCACTCGCGGCTGGGTATGGCGCGAGGGCATGATGAGCAGCATGCCGCAAAGGTCGTGTCACATGCCCTGGACCTGGGTATTACCTTTATTGATACCGCAAGGGCATACGGTACGGAGGCCGCGGTAGGCACTGCAATTAAAGGAAGACGTGACCAGGTGATCATTTCAACCAAATCCCAGATCAGCCGGGGGGCGGAACTCCTGTCCCCGCAGGAACTTAACGAATCGCTCGAGCGCTCTCTTGCAAAACTGCAAACGGATTACATCGATGTTTATAACTTCCACGGTGTGACTGCTGATCAGTATGACCTCTGCATGACAGACTTGCTGCCTGTGCTGATAGAGGCGAGGAGCGCAGGTAAAATCCGATTTTTAGGCATCACCGAAACCTTCATTCGCGATCCCGCCCACGATATGCTGAGCAAGGCCCTGGTTGATGACTTCTTTGATGTGGTGATGGTCGGTTTCAATCTGCTCAACCCTTCTGCACGACACAGCGTAT
>JAJFKA010000004.1 GCA_021773555.1 Gammaproteobacteria bacterium | reverse complement strand
GTGAAGTCAGGAGGTATCCAGCCCTCGCATATCAGCATGATCCACCATCGCTCCAGCGGCCGTATCCTGAACCAATAACTCCAAGCCTTAATGAAAATGAAATAAAACTGAATAGTTGACAGGTCAAAACATATCAGCCCGCATTATTCATGAAGGGAATGGATTTTCTGGCACTTGTGGCGAAGAAGGTTGGACAAACATCGTGAAAGGCATAGCCGTAGCTATGTCTTGAGCGATTTTGTTCAAGATTCGAAGGCAGAATTGTCTAAAAAACCATTCAGACACAGACTGTATTTCACGAATTGACCTCCATTTTTACCTAACCTAATGAAATATAATAACCTAACGACTGTACTGTGTCGCCTTCGTGAATAATGCGGGCTAGTAAGCAAGCTCACTTTTTGATTTCTTTACACCGGTGCCCGGCGCTCAAGACGGGGCTTGCGAGGTGCAGGTAATTTGTCAAAAATTTCCGCAGTCAGGTCACTTTTCAGAGATCTTCGGCTGGCATCAGTCCACAGGTTGACCTGCGCACCGGGATCATTGTTCAGATCGTACAATTCTCCCTCAGTCCCGTCATACAGCGAGCCCGGCTGATAGAGCGTACAGAGCCAGCCGTCCTGATAGATTGACTTCAAATGTATATCGACGGGGCCATGTTCACTGTCCCATTCTGTCAGCACACTGGTACGGCGTTGCGCCTCTGCCTCTATCTCAGTCATTGGCAGGGGCTTTCCTTCCACCCAGTCCGGTTCCGGGATACCGGCAATCCGACAGAATGTCTGCGCCAGGTCCACATGCCCGACAGGCGCGCTGATCTCAGCCGGCAAGCCTCCGAGACTGGGTGCCGGGCGCCAGATCATCGGCAGGCGCATCAATGAATCCACATGATAGGGGCCCTTGAACAGGAGTCCATAATCTCCCTGCAGTTCGCCATGGTCGGTGGTAAAGAAAATATCAGTCTCAGCATCCCAGCCTCGAGCAGCAAGATAGTCCATCACTCGTCCACAAGCTTCATCAATCAGTTCATTTTCAATATGGTTGTAAGCGTTGATTTCGCGAATCTGGTCAGTTGTCAGATCACAGGGTCGAAAGCCCCGCGGCGATTCCAGGTTCGTCCACAGGGACCCATCAAAATAGCCTAACCAGTGACGTGGCTTTGTTTTCAGCAATGCCGCAGCCGCTGCAGCGCTGCCTGGATACAAGGCCGGTAACGGCACGTCCCGCCAGTTTATTCGGTTTTTCTCTGACGCCGGGGGATCCCAGGGATGGTGCGGGTCCGGAAAGCTCATCCACACAAACCAGTCCTGATCAGTGGCGACATTTTCAAGCCATTTAATGGTTCGCTCCGCCACCCAGTCAGTATGGTAGATATCCCTTGGCATATCCGTTGGCCAAACCTGGATCGCCCCGGTATCGCCTCCACCCAGAGTATTCTGCTGACCGGCTGCATTGACCATTGGATACATGCCATCAAGTACCCCGGGGTGCTCATTGGTCAGGAAATGGTTGTAGTGGCTGTGCCCCTCAAGAAAGTGATTGGCAAGTTCCATATGATCAAAACCACGGTGTGGACCGGTCTGGCCGAGACCGGCCATTCTGTTCTCGTAAAAGTCATCCGGACTGCCCAGCCAGGGTTCAAAGTGCGCCTTACCCAGCAAAGCGGTTAGATAACCATGGCTGCCAAGCCAGTGTGCGATAGTCGGTGAATCTTCAGGCAAACTGACGCCGTTCATCCATACTCCGTGACTCGCGACATACTGCCCGGTAGCGATCGTTGCCCGGGCCGGCATGCAAACGACATTCTGGTTATGGGCTCGCTTGTAGTTAATCCCCGTGTTCGCAAGTGCATCGATATTGGGTGTTTTGGCTACCAGACCCCCATTACATCCCAGTGCATCGAATCGCATCTGGTCCGTCGTAATCAGCAGTATTTTTCTCGCCAAAAAATTCTCCGGGTGAGCTATTCTTTTATAAACTTAAGACTGAAACTGACCTTCACCTCGGTAGAAATGGCATTCAGGCCTGCAATGCTCCGTAATTTTTCAATGCCCTGTGTAAATCCGTAGTCGGCCACATCGATCACTACGGCCGATTGCGATTCGACCTGATAGTCGCCGCCAGCCAACGCCTTGAACAGCAATGCCGCGGGAATTTGATTCACTTTGCTGTTTAGTTCGAGTGTCAACTCTGGATTAACCTTTGCCACCCATTGTTCTGGCATGTTCCGATAGTTTCCAACGTTGAACTCAGTCCTGATGCGCGCCTCCTGGCCGGGGCCAAACAACATCTCCTGCATTCTCTGATCTCGTATTTCGATGCCTGTATCGGCACTTAACAAATCGATTGTCACCTGCGCGTTGCCTGAATCGGAAACGGAGCCGGTGAACCGTTTAAATCGGTGGGTTTCTTCAACACTGCCATTTTTCACCGTCGCGAATGTAATGCTTGAAGCTGCCGAGTCCAGTTTCCAGTCTGCACCGGCGGACCCGGATCCCAGCAGACCTGCACAAAGCAGAAAAACACGTGATGCTAATGCGATCGACGTCGCTGCCGATCTGGCTGCTAAAGTGTTTATAGACATGCTTCCTCCAGGTTTCCTAAAGCGACTGCTGGCGTATTGCCAGCAACCTTGCCGCCAGTACACCCGCACACAATCCAAAAAAGTGCCCTTCCCAGGAAACGAACCCACTGGTTGGCAATACACCTACTACGATGCCCCCATAGTAGAACAGTGTGATTGATGCAATGGCAAGACCGCTGATACTCTTTTCGTACACACCTATCGCCACGAGAAATCCGAAGTACCCGAAAACCAGTCCGCTGGCACCGATATGGTACGCCGATCGACCGAAAACCCACACGCCAGATCCCGACAGGACAACGATGAGCAACGTGGATTTAATAAATAACGAGGGTCCTCGCAAGGCTACAAAAAAACCCATAAACAACAAAGGGGTGGTATTCATGACGAGATGTTGCAGATTGCCATGCAGGAGCGGCCAGAGCACGATTCCCGGCAGGGTCTCAATTTCCCTGGGGTAGATCCCTAGACTGTTTAAACGGTGACCTTGCAGATTGTTGACGACCTCAACCACCCAGATACACGAGACAAGCAGGCAAATTGTCTGCAGACCTGTCAGCCAGTTGGAACGGAAATCATTCACCCGTGAAGATACCCATGGTGGGATAGACGGTCGGATTAAGGGCGCGTTCAGCCCCGGAGGGTTGTGCCAAGCTGTTAGTCCTGATCCTGGCCGAGATGAATATGGGCAATGAGTTTTTCAGCGGCAAGTTGTCTGATTCGCAGCCGATCACTGACATCAACATCAAACGCCTCGGCCAGCATCTCAAAGTCCAGTGGCGATAACGAAATAGAAAGTCTGGGACGTTGCGGTCGCGCGTTGACGGGCAAGCCCAGAATCTGTCGAACGCGATCAGGCGGATTGATCCCCTGGTCCAGTGCTTCCAGGCGAATCTGGTGATTTACTTCATCGCCCACATCAAAGGCAAGCTGCACGGCGCGTAGTGCGCTCTTTTCTTTTTCCCACTTACCGGATGTACTCATGGCATTCCTGGTAATTGCGTTCTGATAATTTCCTGCTTGGGCATTATCTGGCTGCCTTGATTCGGTCAAGCACGGTACTACCGGTTGTTTCAGGTTCGCCCATTCCAGCGGCCTTCATTCGCGCCTCCAGATCAACGTTCGAATTTTCCGCCTCCAGTTCCTCGGCTGCGGCCAACCGATCATAGGTCCTCTGCTGACGCATCTTTATGCGTTCCAGCGAATCCCTGGCAGACAGGATTTTAGAGTTTGTGGCCGAAAAATTGTCGGTGATGGCCTCGCTCGCTTTCTGAACACTCTCTGTTGTTTTTACCACACTGAGCTGCCTTTCATATTCCTTGATCTGCCGCTCAGTTTTTTTGACCAGACCCTTCAGTCGTGACACATGCTCCGAAAAACTGCTGTGTAGTTCTTCCTGTTCCATCAGATCCATCTCTGATCCCGCGATTTTCTCCGCAATCTCAAGGGCCAGCGACTCATCACCCTGATCCAGTGCTTTGATGGTAAAACCTTCATGGTCCTTAATATGAGATTTCAGTGCATTCATTTTTCGTGCAGATTGCATCTGTTTCGCCATGACCTCGGTTAAATCCTGCTTGGCACGGTGCAGATGTACCTGGGCATCGTTTAGCTCCTGCTCAAAAATTCGGGTACCGTTCGCATCCACGATAAATTCACCGATTTCCCGGGCCCCGCCTTTTACTGCCGTCATAATTTTTTTAAGAATACTCATGGCACTACTCCTGTATAAATCCCTTGTTTCTCTTTTGTTACCCACATGGTTATAGGTTTGCCGTGTGGAAGGTTTACCTCTAAACCAGATATTCCTCGAGTACGGTAATTGCCTCGAGCGCGTTTTCAGACAATGTGATCAGTTCATGACAGATATCCTCGATCCCGGAATTGACCGAGAGTGCGCCAAAGATCACATAACGCGTACCAATCTTGGCGAACGCCGACAGCGGCATCAGAATATTAAGTTCCAGCATCGCCGCCATCATGGATGACACCGCATCACTGCGAACTTCTTGCTCCGTAAACAGGTAAGTAACACACAATACCTGGGTGTCAGTGATCGAAATATAAGACGGCAACTCTTCAAAATCTCCGACTGTCACCTGTAAGACCTCCACCTCGCCCGGTATCGGCTGGCAGTCGAACTGATAGCCTTCGAAGCTCTGTAAATCAGTCAGTCGCAGCGCCAGATCCTGGATATTCATCATTCACTCCTGTTCGCGCCTGTCACAGTCGAGCCAAAATTAATTGACTTGAGATCGATGACATAATATGTCAAGCGCCAGTGTTGAACATCCGACATATTATGTCAACCATTAATTTTATCAAAACGACCAGATGGCTAACGACGTGTGCAATTTCTCAGCGGATACCAGTACCGGGTGGGCATGCAGTCGGATCAAACGACCCTTGTGTCCAGCGGAAAATTGAGATCGGACCTGCAGCGAGCATATTTGTACCTGCGATTTCTCCCCAGATCAGTTTTTTCCATAGTCCTGGTGGCAATTCAACACCACAGGATTTCTTCAATTCAATCTCGTTAACGCTATAATATCGCCGTCCTGATCCAGAGTTGCTCCATGGCTGAAATCAACATCGAAAATTTTTATCGGCATATTGCAAAAATTTTCAGCCTTCTGTATGCCTCCTTCCCCTCTAAATCCCCGGTGTACGTCGATGATGTCGCAGGTATCGATGAACCTGATGAGTACGGCTTGCACAGCCCGCATTACACGGCGGGCTTTTTTGCGCTGATCTGGCTTGCAGACGAGGATTACATCCGTTACTCGGACACCATTCGCCAGGATGGGGTTGATCAGGCGGCGTTAACGCACAAGGCTTTCCTGCGCCTGACCTCAGTCGCAGAGCCGATCTATGTGCAGCCGGTTATGGCGGCAGAGGAGTCAAATGTAGTCAATATCTCTCTGGTTGAGAACCTGAGCCCCTCTATAATCGAGGATCAGAAACTGGTCATTAACCAACTGCGCAATGCCCTGCGCAGTGGTGATTCAATCGCGGTTTCAAAGGTGGTGAAGTATATTCTTCGGAACGATCAGGGCCCCTCGCACCCGTAAGGCAGGTCACTATGTTGTAAAATCTCCTGCACTGACCCGGCACAGAACTGCATCCTCGTACCCGGTGGTAACTTTATATAAACCCGTGAGTTCCTGATCAAGCTTCGCATCCCCTGTGTCTACCAGCAAACCGCTGTCCCCCAGATCGTTCAATTTGGATTTTGTTGCCACGATCGTCAGGTGATCGAGACCGACCTGCCTGATAACCCTCGGACTTAGCTGTTGGTTACCTCGACCAAAAATATGCCCCTGCCCACCGATCACGGTAACAATTATTTGTGCTCGATCCTTAACGACAATATCGTAGAGTTGCACTTCATTGGCGTCGGCAAGCACGAGTGCGCGATCTCTCACTACATCGACACCGAGAAGCGTGTTTGGAAGGTGCAGTGCGTCCATAATCGCAGCCGTTGTTGACCCCGAGCCAACCAGGTAAAAGACTCCAGCGGACATGTTTTCAACAACCTCTGCAGCGATGTCCGCCACCACGATTGCCTCGACTTCTCTACCGCCCGTTTTCGTTTGCTGGACGTAACTGAGCGCATCAGGAACACACATTTCTCCGTAGTAGCGCGTTCGAACCTTCCCCTGACGAAACGCCTCTTCGTCAATATCGCGAACCTCACGTTCTGCGACAGACGCCAGCTGTCCACAGCAGATTCTGGCAACCAGTTTACCGGCTGCCACAGGATTGATCGCAAAAACACCGGAATGCATTTTTACGCCACAAGGAACGCCGAGAACCACCTGGCCCGGCCGCAACGCATCAAAGATATCCCTGGCCGTACCATCGCCACCGGCAAACAACAACATGTCCAGGTCATATTGCTGCAAACACCGAACTGCTGCCCGGGTGTCTTCAGGATTCGTCGTCTTGCCTTCAGGATTCCCGACGACCTCAAAATCAAATCCATAATCCGCCAGCACCGATTCTCCCATGGGACCACCGTAGGTAAACAATCTGAATCTGGCAGCATGCGGGCGAAGCTGATCAAGGGCGAGGCGGGTTCGCACCTCAACTTGCGTTTCAAAACCCAGCGCCTGGGCCCTTTGCACCGTTTCCACACCGTCACTGCCCTTCAACGCTGCAGGCCCCCCAATCCCGGCAACGGGATTGAGGATCAATCCAATCCTGAGCCGGTCAGGCATAGTAGCCTGTGTTTTCATGGATTCGAGCTCGAATATTGTCACCAAATCGCATGGCCACACAAAAGTCGTCTAACGCCTGCGTCGATCCCGGCTGGATCGCCAGATCAGCCATCTGAACCTGCATTGGTACATCGCATTTAATCCGCGTGATACTCTGGTACATCCGCACCCGGGCCTCATTCTCACGCAGCGCCTGATGAATTCTTGCGGAGCCTCGCAGTTTGAGCGTACTGATCTCATCGAGCGATTCATAGAGGACATCAATGGAGCCAAAATGGGCCAGCAGTGTCGCCGCTGTTTTCGCACCAACACCCGGCGCGCCAGGGATGTTATCAACACTGTCTCCGGCAAGCGCCAGGTAGTCGGCGATTTGATCGGCTTCAACTCCGAATTTCAGCTTCACGGCATCTCTGTCGATAAATTGATTGGCTGCAAAATCCCAGATTTCATCACCTGCACGCAACAACTGCCCAAGATCCTTGTCCCTGGTAACGATGATTACAGGAAGGTGGGAAAACCGGGTGGCCAGGGTCCCAATAATATCGTCGGCCTCAAAGTCCCTGAGACTTAAGTAATGAAATCCCAGCAGTGCGGTAATTTCCTGACACCGGGCAAACTGGAATTCAAGATTTTCATCCGGCAGGTCCCGATTCGCTTTGTAATCAGGATAGATTTCATTCCGATAACATGTGTTCAGGCTTTCATCAAAGGCCACCGATATCGCTCCGGGTCGTGCCTTAAGCAAGTCCAGCAGAAATTGCGTATACCCATAAACTGCATTGACCGATTGGCCGTTGACCGCAATAAACGAAGCTGGTATCGAGTGATAAGCGCGGAAAATATAGATCGAGGCGTCTACGAGATAAAGTGCATTCGATCTGTTCATGCTAAGTCCGGGGCTTGCCGTTTCAGTCTCTTGACCACGGCGGAAAAGTTGAAAATAACCTCGTCCTGACAGGATACTTCACCGGTGACAAAAACCAGCGACCCGGTCCGCCGGATCACTTTCGCGATACATTCAATAACATCATCTATTTGCGCCGACGACAGAAAATTACCGTTGAATGAAACAGTAACGCAATCCTCTTCCTTATAGTGGTCGGTAGCTTCCATACACAAGCAATAATCAGCGAATGTCATCAATACGCCACCATGAACAATATTGGTCACATTGCAGTGCTGTGCTGCCGCCCTGAAGGCGTACTTTCGCTGATTGTCAGACTCATTCACAAAGAACGGTCCGATATGGTCTTCGGCAGGATCAAACCCGGGTTCTGTTATGTAGCCGTCAGGAAAAGTCATGCAGGCATCGCTTTGAGTTGATTCGCATTGTGAGAGTCAGACACCCCCGAGTTGGATCTAAGGCCTCTCGCCAACAATTCAGCTCTGGCGGGCAGACCATGGGTCGAAAATTCAACTGCCTGCTCCCATATTCGGGATCGGAACGACATGTCAGTATTCTCCTGAAAGTCGAAACTATCTCGACTGACACGAAATTCAACATTGGCAGCAATGCTGAGCAGCCATTCGAGCGCCTGCGGGCGCGCCTCATAGCGTTCAAAGAGTCGCTGCTGGCGTGGTTCCCGATCGGCCTCGTACCAGTAACCATAATCATCCAGCTTCCTTCGCGCCGGCCCGGCGATACACCAATGAGCCACCTCATGCAGTGCGCTCGATTCATAGTCCGCCCGAAAGTAAATTACGTGCAAACCTCCCTTAGCTCTGGAATACTTATAGAGAGGCTCATCAGCGCCCCCCATTAGTATCGTTTGATGGGACAGTGAAAACAGATTGTTGAACAGGCTAACGATGTCTGTACTTTTCATTGATTCATTCAGGTTCGATCATGGTGTCGGGCAGGCAGGGCACTGACTGTAGTGCTGAATAATAAGCATCAGACAGGAAAGGCTTTCCTGCCAGCAGGTGCTCGAGATACCACCTGGCTGGCCGCAGACCTTCCTCAACATAGGCGAAATTGGCAATATATACCCAGGCTTCAACTAACCCTTCGTCACACTCTACCGCAAGCGGCAAACGGTCGTAACGGACCGGATAACCCTCGAATGGATCCATCAGCGTAATCTGGTCGGGGTCAGTCAGCCTGTATAAAACACCTTCTGTTAAAGCGCCAGGATGCTCGACAACGTTCGCAGACGCCGCACCCGGAAATTTAATGGAACGCTTATTGAACGCAAGTCGGAAATTCTGAAGCTTTCCAGGATGCAGCGAATCAAATCGCATTGATCGACGCGTCACCCTGCCCTGATTCATGTTGCTGCCGTAGGCAAAGTAGTAGCCAACCACCACTATCCCTTCCGAATCCAGTATCGGTACTCGCCGTGATCTTCACTCTGCGCAAGCAACTCGTGACTCAGGAATTTACAAAAATTCGGAAAATCCCAGGATGTGGAAGGATCGGTAGCCACTACCGAAACAACCTCACCGCTCGACATATCCATCAATCTGTTTCTGACCACCATCAATGGTTCCGGGCAGCGCAGACCCCGCGCATCAACCTCCACGTCCGCGATGATATTCTGGTCCACAGTCATCGGATTCCTTACATGCCTGCCTGATTATTGGAAATGCCCTGTGATTATGGCACAAAGCCGCTTGAGTGAGGTGTTGAACAGGGTATAATCTCGCGCCAATTGTGAGCTGACAGATCGGCCAGAAGTATGATTCGAGTTCTGATAGAGAGAAACATCGCAGAGGGATTAGAGCACTACTACGATTGCACCGTGAAGCGTATGGTCAGCCAGGTGATCAAGGCGCCCGGATGTATCGCCGGTGAGTCGCTGAAGGATTCAAAAAACTCCCATCGCCGAATAGTGATGTCCAAATGGAACACGGTTGAGGATTGGGAAAACTGGTTCCATTCCCTGCAGCGCAAGCAAGTGGTCGCCGAGCTTTCTCCAATGCTCGAGGGTGGTGAACGAATCACCATGCTGGAACTCACTCACTAGAGCCATTTTGTTCAGTTTTTCTCAGCATCACGCGAAATCTGAATCCCAAAATCCGCTCGAACATAGACAACACCATTCGCGCAGCGCCAATACGAGGAGCAACCCGACTTTTATTGCAGCACAAGCGAGTTACATATGATTAGCCTGTTCGATCACGTAGTGCTGTATATCTGCAACATCATCCTGGTTCAGTGAATCCGCAAAACTGACCATACCCCGGTCTCGCAAAATCCCGCCGAGAACAATCTCCTCGAACACCAGATGCTTTCCAGCCGGCATGAACCGTAGATCCGGCAATACCCCACCGCCCTTCACACCCGGCCCGTGACATACGCCACAGTACTGGTGATATAAGGCTTTGCCATGCGCAATCTGTTTCGGCGTACCCTCAAGTGGCGGCGGTTCTGGCGCCGGGTCGGCCGGTTGAATCCGGGGCAGACTCAAATCGCCACCGAGTTTGTAGGTCAGAATACGACCCCGATTCTTCTGCTTTAGTTTTTCGGCCGCGCCTCCCGCCGCCAGCGCAAAGGCACCACCCCAACCGGCAACGACAGATATATATTGCTCGCCATCGATTGTGTACGTCACAGGAGGCGCGATTACTCCTGTCTGCGCAGGTGATGACCATAGTTCCTCACCGTCGCGAGCGTTGTAGGCGACCATGCGGCCACTCGAGTTTCCCTGGAAAACCAGATTGCCGCTGGTTGCCAACATACCGCCATTCCAGGAACCTGCATGCTGAACTCGCCACACCTCTTTTTGCGTTACCGGATCCCAGGCTGAGATATGCCCGCGCACGAGGCCATCGATTTTATCCTCGATAACGCCCACTCCTGACGGGGCATTGAGCTGCGTGTCGATCGCAAGATTCCAGCGACCGGCCTCATAGGTAAACTGAGGCTCATTGCCATAGGCAAACGGAATATCGAGTGCCGGAATATAGACAAGCCCGGTCTCAGGACTGTACGCCATAGGATGCCAGTTGTGTCCGCCATAGGGTGACGGTTTGTGAAAAGCCTTTTCCAGATCCTCACTGCTCATGCCGCTCAAGGCCGCTATCTGGTCGGCAGGTGAAAGTGCCGACAACGGATTCGCCATCTGGTAACGGGCATTGTCGGTTTCTACCGGGCGTCCTGATTCAGGATCCACATGAGTCGCCCAGGAAACAGGCACGTAGGGCTTTGCTGATATGAATTCGCCGTTCGTCCGATCGAGCACGTAGAAAAAACCATTCTTTGGCGCCTGTAAAATAGTCTTGCGAACCTCTCCATCAATTTCAATATCCGCGAGAATCATGTGTTGGGTAGCGGTGTAGTCCCAGCTATCCCCGGGCGTCGTCTGGTAGTGCCATATGTACTCCCCCGAGTCAGGATTGAGGGCAACAATTGAGGACAGATAAAGGTTGTCTCCACCACCGGGACTCCGAATCAATTGGTTCCACGGCGATCCATTACCAACGCCGATATAGAGCTGATTGAGTTCAGGGTCATAGGCCATTGAATCCCAGACAGTACCTCCGCCACCCATCTCCCACCATCGTCCGGTCCAGGTTTTCGCCGCCGCTTGAAGTGCCTCTGATTCGAATCCGTCGGCCGGATTACCCGGTACCGTATAGAATCGCCAGCGCTGGGCACCACTTTGCGCATCGTACGCCGTAACATAACCGCGTACACCATACTCTGCGCCGCCATTGCCGATAATCACGTTATCGTGAACCACCCGGGGGGCGCCGGTAATCGTATAGGGTTTGCTTCGATCGATGGTGTTTACATCCCAGTCAACCGCCCCAGTGGCAGCGTCCAGCGCGATAAGTCGTCCATCGATGGTGCCGACATAGACGCGGCCCTTCCAGACCGCCACGCCCCGATTGACAACATCACAGCAGGCGTTAGCACCCCAGGATTTTGGTACCTCCGGATCAAACTCCCAGATGAGTTCTCCGGTCCGGGCATTATTGGCAAATACCACACTCCAGGACCCGGTCGAGAACATGATCCCATCAACCACAATGGGGGAAGCTTCAAGACCACGGTCCGTGCCGGTGTCGAAATACCAGGCCAGTCCAAGATCTCCGACATTCGCATCGTTAATCTGGGTCAGTGTGGAAAATCTCTGCTCATCGTAGGTGCGACCGTGGGCGAGCCAGTTCTGTGGTTCAGAAGCAGCCGCCTTGATGCGCTCGGCACCCATCTGACCGGTCACCGTCCTGATGTGTTCCGCGAGCTCTTCAGTGCCTGATCCGTCAGACTCCAGGTCAGACTCAGCCGATTGCGGCGAGTCCGAATTGAGCAGAATGTAGCCCACCACCAGGACCAACAGCCCTAACACCACTACAGCGATATTCTTCATCATTTGCCTTCCAGAATCCTGATTACCTGGCGATGCTACGTGACCCAAACTTCGGCTGCAAGCGATCTGCTGAAGGCCTTAAAGACGATCATATTTTACCTCGATCTAACAGCTCCAGCGTTGTCGTACCTGTCTCTGCATCGAAGAAAACGCCGACCTCGCCGTTCTCGACCTGCACCAGCACGGTGCGCACCTTGGTCTCGAGCTCAACTTCGACGGCACCATAATCGGTACCCTCGCGCAGCACATACTCTTCAATCAGTCCGAGTAACGCTTCCTCAGACAAGGCATTCCATGGTACCTGCAACAGCTACTCCCTATTATTCCTCGAAAAAAACCGGCCGTCTCTGAGCCAAAAAGTATCCTTCATTTACGGCCAGCGCAATGTTATAAGTTACAACGTCATGAACGAAACTGAAGCCAACCTGCTCATCATCGAGGATGAGCCAATAACTCGATCCCAACTGGCGGCGCACTTCAAGCATGAAGGTTTCCGGGTTTTCCTTAAGGAAAACGCACACGGCACAGACCAGTTTATCCGCGATGAAAACATTCACATCTGCCTGATTGACATCAACCTGCCCGGTAAAGATGGACTGACCCTTACCCGTGAGCTACGGGTCAATTCGGATGTGGGCATCATCCTGGTCACGGGTAAAGATGAACAACTTGATCGCATTGTTGGCCTCGAGAGCGGTGCAGATGATTATGTCACCAAGCCGTTTGATACCAGAGAGCTTAAGTCCCGGGTACGCAGCCTGCTACGACGCGTCAAAGCCCAGGAAAATCTCAGGAACAAGGGCGTTCGGCGCCATTTTGAAGGCTGGACGCTTGATCTGAACAAGCGTGAGTTAATGACGCCAGCGGGTGATTTGCAACCATTGTCCACAGGAGAGTTTCATCTGCTGCTCGCACTTGTCGAAAGTCCCGGCGAAGCCCTGACCCGTGATCAATTGATGAACAAGATTCGAAACCGGGAATGGTATCCTGATGATCGGTATATCGACGTGCTGGTCGGTCAGGTTCGTCGCAAGTTTCGAACTCATGCACCAGACAAAACCTTTATCAGTACAATCCATGGCACAGGGTACCTGTTTGCGCCCGACGTAACCTGACAGCATGTCTGTGATTCGTGCGATGGCGTATGATGATGCCACGCCCAACAGGACACATTGAATGATTTCGGTACCAGGTTACAACAACCTGCAAATCACTGAACAACGTTCAAAATACCTGCTGTACTCCGCAACAAGATCACGTGACGGACTCAAAGTCCAATTACGCCAGCTTCGACCGGGGTCGAACTCACCCGATGAAGTTGAATGGTTCCGGCAGGAATTCGAATTACTCGGCTTGCTGGATTCCGAATATGTCCTCAGTCCGGTCGACTTAATCGAGCATAACGGTTCACCCATCCTGATCTATAAGCAATCTGAAGGCTTACCCGTGGTCGAATTAATCAATCATGCCCAACTCGATGCCAACCAGATTGATTTTAAGAGGGTTGTCAGCATCGCCACGTCAACAGCCATGGCGCTGGATTGCATACATGCAAAAGGCATCAGTCATAATAATATCAATCCTTCAAGCATCCTTTTTGACTCGGTTGACTCAACCATAAAACTCAGAAACTTTGGCTACGCTCTCCCTCGCCTGGAATTTCCGGCAGGTTTGAACCTCGAAGGCAGCCTGCCCTACCTCGCGCCGGAACAAACCAATCGGATGAATCGAAGCGTAGACTATCGTGCTGATTTTTACGGGCTGGGCGCAACCCTCTATCACCTGAGCACCGGTCACCCGCCGTTTGAAGGCAATGATCCTCTCGAACTGGTCCATAGTCACATAGCCAGGCAACCTGTTCGTCCACACGAGTTAAATCCCACCGTCCCGAAGGCACTGTCTCGAATCACCATGAAACTACTTTCGAAGACGCCCGAGGATCGCTATCAGAGTGCATTCTCAATAGTGAAGGATCTGAACCGGGTTGCCGAGTTGCAGGCTGGCGGAGATCAGCAGGCAAAAGCGCTGGATTTTACCGTGGCGCTGGATGATGTTGCCGAACAACTCAACGTTTCAGAAAAACTCATCGAGCGCGAAGACGCCCTCACTCAACTTGAGTCTTCACTAACATTTTGTGCCGGGGGTGGCGTCGAGACAGTCGTTTGTATCGGTGAAGCAGGCGTCGGAAAATCCTCGCTCATCAGTGAACTGGAAAAACATGTGGTTGCCGCCGGTGGTATCGTGGCAACCGGTAGCTGCAATCCTGCCAGTATTGGCATTCCTTATGCCGGACTCAGCATCGCGCTCACAGACCTCATCAAACAACTTCTGATTCGTCCGGACTACAGCAGCATCCGTGACCGGATACGTGTCAACCTCGTGGACTGCGAAGCATTGTTGGTGAGTCTGGTACCGATTCTTGATCGACTCATCGTGACGGAACACAAACAGGTTGATCTCACTCCCAGAGAAACAAAGAGACGCCTCGTAAACGGCGTTGCCGGCCTGGTTGCTGCCGCACATCAATCCCAGGGTCCACTCGTGCTCTGTCTGGACAACATTCAATGGATTGACAGTGCGTCGATTGAAATCCTCGATGGGGTGTTCCGGGAAAACCGGTTTACGAACGTACTCATGCTTGGCGCATACCGAACCCAGGAACTCGAACGGGACCACGAGACCCGGGTGTCCGTGACCAGAATTATTGAATCCAACCCGAACATAAAGCTTATCAGACTGGAAAATCTTTCCAGGGCGGGAGTTGCCGCGCTTATTTCCGAAACCTTTTTCCAACCCGCGGAGGAAGTCTATCCACTGGCCCAGATAGTCTATTCAAAAAGCAGCGGTAACCCGCTTGCAGTAAAAGAGTTCCTGACAGCGCTCCACCGTCGCGAACTCTTGTCCTTCGATCGCCAGCATCGAGAGTGGCGTTGGGACCTGGCCGCGATAGCAAATGAACCCCCTTCCGACAATGTCAGCCTGCTGCTCGGCGATCGAATCCAACATCTTGATACCCGCCTGGTACACCTGCTTCAGATCGCCTCGTGTATGGGTTTTGAGTTCGATCTGGACCCACTGCAGGCTGCCACCGACAACTCATACTTTGAGCTGGCACAGATTGCAGCTGAGGCGGTCAGCCTGGGCTACCTGCTACACGTTCACGACGACCGGCAAGACTCGAAACGTGCACGCTATCGATTTGCGCACGAGCGCATCCAGCAAGCTGCCTATGGACTGCTTCCTGCGGCAAAACGACGATTGATCCACGAGAAACTGGGCCTGGCCCTCCTGGAAACCGATCCCCTCGCCTACAACGTGTTTGAAGTAGTAAACCAGTTAAATTCCAGCTTTGAGTCTCCTGAACATACAGGAATTGACCGTAACAGGCTTGCGGAACTCAATCTGTCCGCTGGCAAACGAGCCCGAGATGCTGCCGCTTTTCAGGCTTCGTTCAAGTACTTTCGAACCGCTATTGCCCTGTACGGACAGCACATATGGCAACAGTATGATCTGGGCCTGAATTTACACTTACAGGCAACTGAATCGGCCTATTTGTGTGGCGATTCCTTGCAGCTTAGCCTGCTTGTCGAGGCCGTGGAAATCCACGCGCGAACCCCGCTCGACAAAGCGCGAGCCTACGAAATCAAAATACGAAGCCTGATTACCTCCGATGATTTGGAAAGTGCAGTGGCACTCGGCCACAAGGTTTTGGAAGATCTTGGAATCAGGATCTCAAAGCGAATTGATTTTTCGAGCATCGTGTTGCTGACGAAACTCCTATTGCAGACGAGCCGGGTAAAAAAACAGACTCTGCATCCTGATCTGACCATGGCGGACAAGCCATCACTAATCGCCATGCGCCTGCTTATGGACCTCTGTCAGGCAGGATATCTCTCAGGTAGTCCCGCAACACCTTTGTACATTCTCAAGATGACGGAACTGTCCCTGCGTCACGGTATGGCGCCCGAGTCATCCTTCGCTTACCCAATGTTTGGTTCTCTGTTGGTCACCTATCTCGGCACGATCGATTTCGCGAACAATTTGGGTAAGCTGGCGCTCGCCAAGCTGGACGAATCCAATCCCGGAATCCATTGCCGGGCCACGACCCTCGTCAACATTTTTATCTTCCCCTGGAAACATCACCTTAAAACAACACTGCAGCCACTCGCCGACGCACAACGTCTGGGCATGGAAACAGGCGACATCGAATTCGCCCTGATCGCCGGAGTAACCGCTTGCGCCAACGCATTCGTTTTGGGACAGGAATTGAATAGCCTCGCCAACAAATTGTCATACAACAATAAGCTGGCCGCGGAGTTCAACCAGACACCGATGCTGCGAATGGGTTCCATCTATCATCAGGCTGTCCTTAACCTGACCACTCCGAGCAGAACTCCCTGGTTGATTGAAGGATCCGTTTATAGTGAACGTAGCCTCCTGCAACGCCAGCATTCCAGGGGTGAGGAAACCAGCCTTGCCAACCTTTATACTCTGAAACTGTTCATCGCCATGCTGTTTGGCAGACATGACCTCGCGCTTGAGTTTGCGAGTGAGGCACGGCGTACACTCATCTCAATCGCTTCTTCACCTGCCATCGGTTTTTTTACAATCTACGAAAGTCTTGCCTGTATCAGATCCCTGAACAAGGTCTCCTACCAAAGGGGGCTGATCCTGAGGCTGCGGCTTCGACGCAACCTCAGGTTGCTACGAAAATGGTCTCACCATGCACCGGATAACATACTTCACGGCTATTTCCTTGTTAAAGCAGAACGTGCCAGACACCATGGTAACAAGACCCTCGCGAGAGACTTCTACGAGCGCGCGATACAAGCCGCTGACAACGCAAAATTTCTGAAAGAACAAGCTTTTTGCAACGAATTAGCAGGCAGGTTCCACCTGGAAAACGGTCAGCGTGACCTCGCACTCTTTTATCTGCAACGAGCAAATACCCATTATCAACGCTGGGGGGCGACCACAAAGGTGGGGTGGATCAGAGATGAATTTGCTGAGCTCGGCCAACTCGAACCCGCACAGCGTCCGTTTTCGATGGCGAACGATTTTTTGGCGGAGCGCTTCAATTCTTCCGGTAATATCCTGGATCTGGGTACAGTTATAAAAGCATCGCAGGTAATCGCCGGAGAAATCGTACTGGAAAACCTGCTGCAGCGCCTCATGCAGGTTTCTCTTGAAAACGCCGGTGCTGATAGCGCCAGTCTGATACTCAACCGTGACAATGAATTTATCGTCGAAATCAATTCCTGGTACCAGGGGCAGGAACTGAGACACAAGCAAGTCGACACTAATCTCGAAGACGCGAGCAACCTGCCCATCTCGGTTATCCAGTATGCAGCGAGAACCCATGAGGATGTGGTGCTCAACGACGCCCTGCATGACGATATTTTTACCCAGGACGAATACATCATCCAGCAGCGCCCGAAGTCAATTCTTTGCGTTCCTATTCAAAGCAAATCACAACTGGTCGGTGTGCTATATCTCGAGAATATGCATACGACGCATGCATTTTCCCAGGATCGAGTCGCCATTTTGAAACTGTTAGCATCCCAATCTGCAATCGCGATTGAAAATGCTCGGCTCTACGAAGAACTAAACGAATCCCGGGACCGTTATCTATCTCTTTACCAGAACGCAATTCAGGGAATCTATGAGGTCAATCAACAGGGTCAGATTGAGACCATCAATCCGGCCGGAGCACAACTGCTTGGTTATAACTCACCTGAAGAATATCTGGCCGCAAGGAAGCCTGATATCTCCGATGCATTCACGGATCCGGAGGTATTCGAAGAAATCCAGCGCGAAGTCCTCAAAAATGGACGGATCGTCGGCTACGAAACACAGATACTGAGGAAAGACAATTCCAATGTCTGGGTCTCCCTGTCAGCCACTTTGGTCTACGATGAGCGAACTCGTGAATACCATCTGGAAGGCTCGGTGGTGGACATCACCGAACGCCGACTCCGCGAAGACGCTGAACAGGCAAAAAGAGTCGCTGAGGCTGCGACTGAGACGAAAAGTCAGTTCCTTGCGACCATGAGTCACGAGATCAGAACTCCCATGAATGCCATCGTTGGCTTTACAGACCTTGCACTCGAAACCCCGCTGAGCGCCGCACAACGCGAGTATCTGGAAACAATAAAAAGCTCGTCCAGCCACTTGTTGCGAGTCATTAATGACATCCTGGATATTTCAAAAATCGAATCCGGACGACTTGAACTGCAAAACTCACCGTTCCGACTTTCAGACCTGTTCACTGATGTCGAAAACCTGTTCCGCCTTGAAGCGCTGGAAAGGCAAATCCATCTGTCCCTGCCGCGCGGCGATACACTCACGCGCTATCTCGGCGATTCCGTGCGGATCGGTCAGATTCTCATCAATCTGGTCAGTAATGCTTTCAGAGCCACCAACCGGGGCTCGGTGGCGGTTGAGGTTGAAGTTCAGCACCGGAATCCCAATCTGGAAGCACTCAATTTTGTGGTTCGCGACACCGGTATCGGGATTGATGCTTCCCATCTGGACGGTATTTTCGAGTCCTTCAATCAGGGACCAGGAGCGCACAATTCAGGCGGCACCGGCCTTGGTCTTGCAATCTGCCAAAGACTTGTAAACATGATGGGTGGAACAATCGAGGTATCCAGCACTCCCGGTGAAGGAAGCGAGTTCCGTTTCTCGGTAATGGTGACAGTGATTTCAGGCTCCGATTTCGCCCCCGCTACCCAGGCGCAGATTCCTGCAGCTGATTTCCCGGTCGCTGGAAGTCACCATTTACTGGTCGTCGAAGACAACCCGGTCAGTCGGAAACTGGCCAGAGAGGTTCTTTGTAAAGCGGGTTACAGAGTCACGACGGCAAACAACGGGCAGGAAGCCCTGCAGAAACTCGAAGAATCTGTTTACCTTGCAGTACTGATGGATATCAGAATGCCCATCATGGACGGCATTCAAGCTATCGCCAGGATTCGTGAGGACGAACGACATAAACACCTACCCGTTATCGCCCTGTCAGCCAGCGTCCTGGATACCGAAATCAACCGGGCTCTGCACGCGGGATTCGATCACTATCTGAGCAAACCGGTGAATTTTGATGGACTAAAGACGCTGTTAGCTTCGCTGAGTGAATCTGTCATTGCGAGGCGCGAAATCCCCGGAGACAAAATCATAAGTGATATCGACTTCGGTCTGGCCCTTGTCAATCACGATGGCGACGAAAAATTGTTGATGCAACTAACCAAGGTTTTCTGTGACCTTTATCAGTACTCGGATACGGAACTGGCGGACTTGCTCGCTAAAGATTCATTCGAGGGCGCTGAGCGACTCATGCACAACATCGCTGGCGTTGCTGGTAGTTTTGCTGCATTCGAGCTAATGCAAACCGCAAAGGCTATCGAACATGCAATCAAGAGCCAGGAGGTTGTAGGCGCGGAGCAACAGGCTCAATTTTCCAACGCACTCGGCAATCTCGTTACCGCGATCGGCGAACTACACGAACAAACCTTGTTACGGGTCAGTCCAGATTGACCACATCGAGTCCCGGGGTAATCCTGAGTCCGGCAAAGTCATGTAATTTCGTATCTGCAAGGTGGGACGGAACGACATTGTTAAGTGCCCTGAACATTGTCTCGACCCTCCCAGGGTGTTGCCGATCCCAGTCTTTCAACATCTGCTCAATCACCTGCCGCTGCAGGTTGTTCTGGGAGCCGCACAGGTTACAGGGAATGATCGGCATTTCCCGGAGCCCCGCGTAACGTTCAATATCCTTCTCCCGACAGTACGCCAGCGGTCTGATCACAATATTTCGCCCGTCATCACTGAGCAATTTTGGCGGCATGGACTTCAGCTTTCCACCGTGAAAAAGATTCAGAAACAGGGTCGCCAGCAGGTCGTCGCGATGATGTCCGAGCGCGATCTTGTTGAATCCGTTGGCCGCAGCATACTTATAGAGAATCCCACGACGAAATCTCGAGCACCAGCCGCAGTAGGTTTTCCCCTCGGGCACCATCGACGTGACCAGCGAATAAGTATCTTCCTCAAGAATTGTGTAGTCCACTTCCAGGTCCTCGAAATAAGCCGGAAGCACTCCCCCGGGAAAACCAGGCTGTTTCTGGTCCAGATTAATGGCGACCAGATCAAAATTTATAGGTGCATGTCGTTTTAAACCCAACAGGATATCAAGCATCGTTAGTGAATCTTTACCACCAGAAACACAAACCATGACACGATCACCCTCCTCGATCATGTTAAAGTCTGCAATGGCCTTACCCGCTTCCCGTTTCAGCTTTTTGTGCAGCTTGATGATTTCCCTGCTCTGCTTTGGAGACGCCTCGCGTTTGAAGCCCGCATTACCGGACCTGGAGGCAAGTACTTCGCTCTGCCCTGCGTCACGACTCGGGACAACGACCTTAACGGGGGAAGTACCGGGAGCATTGCCTTTCGGCTGAGCGTCCTTGGCATATAATTCAGATGATTGTGTCAACGTAATATCCGATTACTCGTGAGACCGTCATCTTACACGGCAACTATTGACGAACCAATTACAGGATAATTTATCAAACATTCCATGATCAGAATAATTACAGCCACTTTGCTTGTACTACACGGCTGCCATATCCAGGCCGCCGTCGTTTTGCTTTACCACCATGTCAGTGAATCAACACCCTATATCACCAGCATTTCACCCGCTCAGTTCGAGGCGCACCTTGACCACCTTGTTGACAACGATTTTAACGTAATACCGCTGCACGACATGGTAGCCAGGATTCGTGCTGACGAATCGCTGCCCGACAAGTCCATCGCAATCAGTTTTGACGATGCATACATCAGTATTTATAAGCAAGCCTACCCCCGCCTGAAGCAGCGCGGGCTGCCATTTACAATTTTCGTGGCAACAGATCTTGTCAATACCGACAGTCGACATTATTTGAGTTGGGATCAGTTGCGGGAGATGTCCGCGAACGGTGCAACCATTGCAAACCATACTAAAGCGCATCCACACCTGCTCAGACGACTGCCCAACGAAAGCAGGCGCGCCTGGCGCAGACGCGTACGCAGCGAGATCCTTGATGTGCAGGAACAACTGCAACAGGAGTTAGGTTACGTGCTTCCACTTTTTGCTTACCCCTACGGAGAGTACAGTGATGAATTGCACACCCTGGTGAGCAAGCTCGATCTGATCGGATTTGGACAGCAAAGTGGCGCTATTGGGATCGATTCCATGGCTACCGCTTTACCAAGATTTCCTCTGGCCGGTGACTACACCGATATGGAGTCCTTCAGAACAAAAGTCATGACACTGCCACTATCGATCAGGGTCATGTCTGAGGATCCATTGCTACGGCGGGACGAATTGCGTCCAGTCCTGGCCATCAGGTTCACCAACGGGGGGCCACCTCCCGCAAAAATCACCTGTTACGGTCCGGGTGGTGAGCTGACCCAATCCATTGACTCACACAACGTGATGCACTTCTCCCCGATCGCCGACCTACCCGTCGGTCGGTCCCGATACAATTGCACGATGCCCTCAGCAAGTGGGGAAAGGTTCCACTGGTATTCCCATCCATGGATTCGAAAACGGGACGACGGCAGCTGGCCCCCGGAGCCTTGATTCTAAAGACCTCTTAGTACCGTGGTTGGTGACGTGTTGACGACTTTTCGGGTCGCAATTGTTCCCAGTGCACCGATTAGCACAGTGCCAACGACAGGTCCCATGATCCAGACAACGGGATTCACGTGGTAATCCAGCTGGAATATTTCGGTTTCCAGTGCATAAACGGTGATTTCAGAACCAATCGCAGCGAGCACACCAGCGAAAAATCCCAGCGCACAGAACTCGATTGCCAGACTGCCAAGGACAAGTTTTCGCCCCGCACCCAGGGTTCGCAATATCGCATGCTGCTTGAATCGTTCGTCCATGCTCGCCTGGATACTGGCCAGTAGAACCAGGCTGCCCGCAATCATGATAAGCCCCAGAATCAGTTCAATCGCGAGTGTTACCTGGCTGATGATTGTCTGGATCTGCTCAATTAATGCATCTACCTCCAACACCGTCATCGTCGGGTAACGGCTCAGTAATTCGTTGAGGAACAGCTTCTGGTCTTTCTCAAGGTAGAAGCTTGTCATGTAGGTGGACGGAAAGTCATCCAGTGCACCGGGTGAGAAAATTATATAGAAATTCGGCCGCATATTATCCCACGCAACGGTACGGATACTGCCAACCTGGGCGATAAGCTCCCTGCCCTGAATACTGAATATCAGTCGGTCGCCAACCTTGAGTCGATTTGAGCGGGCAAGATCTTCCTCGAGCGATACCTGCGCCTCGCCGGTATGTTCGCTCGACCACCATTTACCGGCGATAACGCGATTATCGTCTGGCAAGGTCGCAGACCAGGTCAGGTTGCGCCCGGAACTCGCGCCTGGACCTGAGTCGCCGGTTGTCTGTTCCCGGCGTTTGTCGCGCTCCCTGGCAAGCTCATCATTAACCTGCGTGATCCTGCCCCGGATCATGGGGTAGAGCGGCTGCGACGCTATGTTGTTTTCTGCAAACAAGGCTCTGATCGGTCCTGTGTCTTCAGGCGAAATATTAATCGCGAAATGATTTGGAGCATCCACCGGGATCTGTGCCTGCCATTCCTCGATCAGCGCTGTGCGAACAAGATACAGTATCAGTAACAACATGATAGACAGACCAAATATCAGAATCTGCATAGTGTTTTCGCGACCGCGCCTCTGCATTCCTGCCAGCGCAAGGCGCCAGGCACTACCAGCCTGCATGCCGACAATACGCCCCGAGCGCAACAGAAAATAGGCCACAATCGACAATGCGAGAATGGCGACAACACCGCCGGTGAAAACTAATGTGGTGAGCCACAGATCCTGGCTGTACCACCACATTAGACCAATGGTGCCAACTATCGCGAACAGGTAGGTGGACCGATCTGCAATCGACGCATCGCCGATTTCGCGACGAATCACCCTGACCGGATCCGTTTTCCTGAGTTTTAATAAAGGTGGCAAAGCGAAGGACAACAAACAGATAAATCCGGTGACCATACCAAGCCAGACAGGCTGCATGCCAGGTGCGGGAAGTTCGATGGGAATCAACGGTGCCAGGATCTGCACGGCCGCAGTCTGTGCGAAATAGCCGATCCCGCTACCTAACATGGTCGCCAGCGTACCCAGCAAAACAAACATAACCACAAAGATGGAATCAATGGAGTCGGGAGTCGCGCCCAGTGTTTTAAGGATCGCCACATGATCATAGTGACGAAGTGCGTAGCGTTGTGCAGCAAGGGCGATTGCCACCCCGGCAAGGATTACACCCAACAGCCCCCCCAGCAACATGAACCGCTCGGCGCGTTCAAGCGCACTGCCGATACCTGCCGTACCTTCCTTAACACCGAATATACGACCCTCGAGCCCAAGCTTCGGTTTTACCCAGTCCTCAAATTCGCCCAGGGTGTCCGGATCACCGGCAAATAGATACCGATAACTGATCCGGCTACCCGGCTGCACAACTTCGGTCGCGGCAACATCGGCAAGGTTCATCAGCACCCTGGGCCCGGCGCTATTAAATCCACCACCGCGGTCGGGTTCTTTAACCAGCACCTTAACGATCGGGAAACTGGCGACGCCGATATCCACCAAATCGCCGGTTTCAACACCTAGTGAGGGTAGCAGCCTGCTCTCCATCCAGACCTCTCCACGTCCAGGCCCCCGCGTGATGGGAGTACCCCGGACAAAAGCTGCGTCCGCAACGATGAGCGTCCCCCGCAGCGGATAGCTGTCACTGACCGCTTTCACTGAGGCAAGTTGCGCACGATCTTCAGAAAAGGCCATGGACAGGAAGCTCAAGGTCTGCGCCTGCTTTAATCCAAGTGCCTCTGCTCTGGCGAGAATATCGGGATCGATTGGATCGGAACTGGCAATGACACGATCAGCCGCCAGAAATGTTGATGATTCATTGAGCAATGCCTGCTGCAACCGGTCCACAAACAGGGTAATCGTAGTGACTGTGCCGACCGCAATGATCAGTGCCCAAAGTAAGAGCGTCAGTTCTCCTGCTCGCCAGTCACGCCACAGGAATTTAGCCGCCAGCGTAAAATGCATGTTAACCGCCCTCAACGACAAGTTCGCCGGACTCGATCAGAATTGAACGCCCACAGCGGTCCGCCAGATGGGCGTCGTGGGTAACCAGCACGAGAGTTGTGCCAAATTCTGCATTCAGGTCAAAAATAAGATCAATGATATGGCCTCCGGTTTTCGTGTCCAGATTACCGGTAGGTTCATCAGCGAACAACACAGCGGCCGAGGAGGCAAAGGCGCGCGCAATGGCAACCCTTTGCTGTTCGCCACCGGAGAGCTGT
Organism: Gammaproteobacteria bacterium; assembly: GCA_021773555.1. GTDB lineage: Bacteria > Pseudomonadota > Gammaproteobacteria > Pseudomonadales > Azotimanducaceae. The sequence goes on along the minus strand of JAJFKA010000004.1, from coordinate 17,324 downwards.
CGAGGATAATGTCGAATACGATGTCCCAGGCCCACCCGGTGCATCAACTCACGGGCTTTCTCTTCCGCATCCGGGTCATTTCTAAGTTCAGCCGGTAACATCACATTCTCCATGGCGGTCAGGCTGCTCAATAGCTGAAACGTCTGGAAAACAAAGCCCACCATCTCTCCCCTGACGCGGGCTCGCTGCTCCTCATCAAGATCGTTAAGTTCATGGTCACCCAGAAAAATCTGACCGCGGGTGGGTGTATCGAGACCGGCCAGCAAGCTCAGCAGCGTGGTCTTGCCAGAACCTGAGGCGCCAACAATCGCAACCGATTCCGATTTCTTGATTTCCAGGTTAATCCCTTTCAAGATGGTCAGTTGACCTTCAGAGGTCTGTACAGTCTTGCCGAGGTCTACAGTTTTTATCATGGATTCCAATATTACATTCACTCATCTTCGCGTGGTTCAAGTCTGGAGCTTTTTCGCTCTGGTTCTCTATTCACAGTTCAGTCTTTCGCAATTCAATATCGCCGACGTCGCAACACCCTTACCGGCACGCCAACCAGCAGGAACCATACTCGTATTTGGAGATAGCATCAGCGCGGCTTACGGCATGGACCAGGCCCAGGGCTGGGTTTACTTACTTTCCCAGCGGCTGAAGGAACAGGAAATCGATTATCAGGTGGTCAACGCAAGCGTCAGCGGTGAAACAACTGGCGGCGGTGTCGTTAGATTACCTAAATCGCTGCAAATTCACCATCCAGACATGGTGGTTATCGAACTCGGGGGTAACGACGGCTTACGCGGCTATCCCATCGACAAAATCAGTGAAAACCTTTCCCGGCTCATTGAGCTGGCACTTGGCAGTCAGGCAGATGTCCTGCTGGTCGGTATGGTTTTACCGCCAAATTATGGCAAACGCTATACCCAGGCATTTCAGCAAGTGTACGTGGATCTCGCAGAGAAATTTAACATCCCTTTCCTGCCTTTTCTGCTGGATGGTGTTGCCACCAGAGAATCATTGCTGCAGCGTGACGGCATCCATCCCACACCTGAAGCTCAATCGCTGTTACTAAAGGATTTGTGGCCGCGTATTCAGGCGATTATCGAAACCAGGGAAAATGCAGGTGCCGGATAGTCTGTCGCAACTAGCCACGCATCAGCAGACCCTCTCTTTCTCGCCAGTCCGGCATAATCGCTGTCAGCAAACGATAAAACGCAACGTTATGGCTGAAGTGCTGCAGGTGGCACAATTCATGAGCGATGACAAATTCTATTGCCTGCAAGGGGCTGCGAATTAGCAACGAATTAAGGCAGATTTCACCTTGCTTCGAGCAACTACCCCAACGTGACTTCATTTTGCGTACCACCAGACCCCGGTAACTAAGCGCCATAGGGAATCGCGTTCGGCATGCTTCTATTAACTCGGGAAACAGCAAATGGGCCTGCCTTCGATACCATTGATCAATCTGCGCTGCGACCTTAGCCTCATCGGATGGGTCCGAACAGCGCACAACCAGTCTGCCTTGTATGAACTCGGTCAACATGGGTCGGCCGCGAACAAGCATTAGCGGTATTGATTCCCCCAGGTACGGATGTTTCGCACCATCGTGGTAGCGGAGTTCGGGTACCACCGGTGCGCTCGCCAGAGACTCACTGGCATTTTCAATCCAGCCATGCCTCGATTCCAGAAACTGATCAATTTCCTGCCAGGGACATTTTAACGGCACGCGCATTTCAACCCGACAGGCTGACAGCACGTGGATCGCCAGCGTTTTTCTACGCGCCCGCTTGATTGATACCTTGACCAAACCACCCGGAAACTCAAGTTGCCGTGAGTAACGATCGGCTTTGGATGCAGAAATGCTCAACTGGCGTCGGCTGAACTTCCGCCAAGACACGGCGGCGACATGGGTGCATCGCCATGCCGTGACTTCCACTCTCCAGCCGTAAAAGTGTGAATCGAGAGCGCATGAATCTGGTCGCGCAGTTCATCACGAAGGATACGGTTTACCTGTTGATGGCGCTTTATCAGACGCTGGCCTTCGAATTTATCGCAGACCAGCACTACTTTGAAGTGAGACTCCGAACCTGGCGGGACACTGTGATTACCACTCTCGTTAATCACCTCAAGATGACGAGGATCAAGCTCCAGGGTCAATTTTTGAGTGATGGATTCCTGCACGATCAATTTTATTAACCCTTCTCATCAAGCGTAAACACACCATCCCAGTCAGCAGCAGGCGGATCAACCAGAAATTTTTGGCAACGGGCGACATAGGTATGCGATGGTCCGTCAGTCTCAGCAAGCTTCAGGCATGCCTCAAATCCGGCCAGTGCATCAGCGTAATTTCTGTCTTTATAGGTGTCTAGTGCATGCTCAAACTTCTCAACGAGGTCAGAGATAGAGTCAGCTGTCTGGTTTTTACGCTCCAGCAGTTGGAACACTTTCACGGGAGCGGACTTTCCTACTACCCTGATAGTATCCAGTTCGCGCACATCAATGTCTCCCTGACAAGCACTGTAAGTGGCCTCGGAGATCATCAATCCCGAATTGTAGGCTTTGTTTGCACCTTCCAGCCGAGAAGCAAGATTCACCGTATCACCCATGACCGTATAGTTCATTCGCTGTGCCGATCCCATGTTGCCCACAACCATCGGCCCGGAATTGACCCCCATCCTGACCGAGATGCTCGGGCGCCCTTCGGCAACCCACTTGTCCCTCAGCGGCGCCAGCGCCTTATTCATATCGATACTGGCGAAACAGGCCAGCTTGGCATGATCCCGCTGAATCGCGGGTGCTCCCCAGAATGCCATGATGGCATCCCCCTCAAATTTATCCACGGTACCTTCAAGACCGATGATGATATTACACATTTCCGTCAGGTAATCGTTGAGCACATTGACCAGTTCGCTCGGTGTAAGTTTTTCCGAAAACGTTGAGAATTTTGCAATATCGGAGAAGTAGGCCGTCATTTCACGTTCTTCACCGCCGAGCGTCAATTTCTCCGGATCTTTCACCAGGTCTGCAACAACCTTGGGCGACAGATACTGACCGAACGCATCTCTGATTAACGCTTTCTGCCCCATCTCACTGAGGTAAAAGCGGGCATTAATGAAGATGATCGCGACCAGCGAAGCCAGAAGCGTGTAGCTGAGAGACAGAACAAGGCCAAAATATACATAAGCCAGAAATACTGTCGCCACAAAAAAGAACGCCGCTGAAAAACTCAAAAGATTTCTTTTAAGCGGGGCCTGCATGGACCTGCTGATCAACAATACGATCAAAAGTATCAGCGCGATCACCGATTCCAGCCACAGGGGCGCGGCAACAAGTGGTCCGCTCCGAAGTATTGTCGAAATGGTGTCGGCAATAATATTGACTCCATAGACGTTTCCGACGGGCGTTTCGAATTCGTCATGGGCAACTTCAGCAACCTCCCCGATCAATACGATTTTCTCATTGACGACATAGGCAAGATCCTCAAGCTCTTCTGTATCCTGGGCAAAAAGAATGTCCGAAGCTGATATACCAACCACCTCGTGCAATCTCGCCATCCCGTCATTGCCAAGCGGCAATAGTGGATAGTCGATGTACATCTCGCTGAAGTGATCCAGTTGAACGTTGATGTCAGGGCCAATTGTCAACCCGCCATTTGCAAGCTCAGGTTCTTCCTCGAGGAACATCGAGACCGCCTTTACCGCGAATGGCCAGCCATTCTCCTGTTCCGCTACCTCAGGATATATATGGAGACGGACGATACTCTCGGAGATAGCGCTGTTTGCACTGATGTTGGAATAGCCTGATTCCGTCAGATCAGCAAATTTCGGAATGGCAGTATTAACTCGAACAAACTCGTCACCTTCGAATTCCGCCTGGGATACCAGAAGTACATTGCCGGTTTCCCTAAGCGCATCCGCCAGCGTGGGGTCTTCGCCATAGGCACTGTTGAAGTCGAGCAACATGTCTACGCCGATTACTCTGGCGCCCATTTCCTTCAAGCGAACGATGATTGTCGACAGGTCTACACGACGCAACGGATATTTGTCGTACTCCGCATAAAATCCTTCATCCGTATAGACCACAACGACGTCGTCGGACGGATTGGTTAGTGACTCGTCAGCGTAATGAGTTCGAAGAATCTGGCGATAGGAAAGTGTTTCATCTTCAATTAAAGAAAATGCTTCAACATACTCAAGTAGGATGGCCAGCAGGAAAACAAAAATTATAGCGATAATATCGTTACGATTTTTATTATTGCTCATGGCGATACTCTTTAATTATGTCGGTCACTGAAACAAAAAACCCGCAAGCATCTTATAAGATACTTGCGGGTTTTTACAGTGCTTACCCCTGGCAGAGGACTTCGTTAGAAATCTTCTTCCAGTGCGGCATTGTAAAGTCGGGCTTCACTATCCTTGAGGTTAGTCAGTTTTAGATCGTTGTACGACTGAATCAACAGGGGCCGCATATCGTTGTCGTCAGGGTTTTCGGCAAAGTAGTCCCGATAAACGTCCATCGCAGCAACGTACATACCCTTGGTTTCCAGATAATTAGTTTGCTCGAACGCATCACCCTCGAAAGTATCTAGCGCAGCCATCATCTCTTTCTCAGCTTTCGCGTCAACCCATGTAAATGTGCTGTCTTTGCGTGGAATGTACACAGTGCCGTCTTTATCCAGAACCTCAACTCTGTAACTGTGCTGTCCAGGCTTAGCGTCTTCAATTGTGTATCGAATCATCTCAGAAGTTGACTGTGCGGCAATTTCAACTGCATTTCCGTCAATCACCAGTCGATAGGAAAATTCCGGACAGGCATTTCTCCAAACCAGATCAGGATGTGATGGGGACAGTGTAACACTGCTGATCGTCCTCACTTTGTTATCACATGAGTTTTCATCATTTGTGGTAAGGCTTCGACGAACCGTGGTGTACCTTTGCGCCTTCGCAAACTTGTTCATCAAACTCTGAAAAATGCTGCCTGACTCAGATTTTGGCTTGGTGAGGTTTCCTGAAATCAGAAGGATTTTGTTCGCTCCAACCTCGATCTCGCTGTTTCTTCCGAGTTCCTGCGCCATGCCGGTCTGCTGATCAATCAACTTGCCCGAACCGTCCTCACCCGTCTTGATTTTGTACCCCTCAAACAGATACTTTGTTCTCTTCACCGGATTCCACCGTGTGCCGTTACGACTGTACGAGACCTCGCCTTCCACCTGCACCAGTTTCGCCACGGGTGGTTCTTTCGCCAGTGACACCTGACTGAAGCCACACATCAGGGACGCAAAAACAATCCCGATTCCTATCGTTGTTGATTTCATTACAATTCTCCTCAGAATTACTTGCCCAGTATTCATTCGATGATTCTACACCGATCGCTTAGAAGTCCATCTTAGTCTGACCGAACGGTAGTGACACTGCCGTATGTCGGCGTCTCATGCCGTTCCATCAGTTAACCTGCGACCCGATATTTCTATTCCATTCCAAAATAAGTTCGTTTTATTGACGTTTTTTAACGGCGGAACTCCGCTGTGGTTTCGCTCGAGTGCCCTATTTCACTGACTAAACGCAATATTCCATTTGAACACCGGCAATTTCAATGATGTCCCCAGGTTCCAGTCGCCGGGACTTAAAACCGGTCGGCTCCCCATTCACCAGCGGGACTTTTGTCTTATCCTTACCGCCATCCACATGGATGATAAAGTGCCCCTGGGGTCGCCGTGAGACCGCTGCGACCTGAATCCCGGGTTCGCCTACTGTGGTCAGTGCTTCAGTCAGGTCAATTTTTTCATCCCTGCCGGCGCCGTTTCTGATCACCAGGTGTCCGTGACTCCGATCAATCTCCACGACTGGCTTGCTCGGAGGACTTCCTGGCGGACCAGCAGCCGGTTTCGGCGGTCTTGTGGTGGTGACATCGCGTTGCGGCGATTTACGCAGCCGCTCTGCACTGACTACCCCGCTCATGGTGGTGTCCGCGCTGCTCAGAAACTTGAGCTTATGTTCGCCGATTGTCACGATGTCCTCATGTTTCAAGAGGTGCCTGGAAATTTTTTTGCCCGACATATGCACGCCATTAGTGGAGCCCAGGTCTTCAATGACATAACCTTCCTTTGAGCGAAAAATTCGTGCATGAGTTCCACTGACAGCCGGATCCTTGATCGGTATCTCACAATCGGCTTTTCGGCCAATGGTGATTGGTTCGGTTTTCAGAATCACCTGATCAATCGGCTTATCCTCTTTTATAATGACTATCTTTTCGACCATTGTTTAAGTTTTATCCCGGGTTCATTCAAACCAGTTCACAATCTTGTCAATCAAACCACTCTCTGAGGGAAACGGCTTTACTACTTTGGTCAAAATCACCGAGATATTGTCCTTACCACCACTGACATTTGCCAGATTAACAAGATGTGCGGCCAACTCATTCAAGTTTGTACTCAGTTCGATCATGGAATTTTCTATATCGCGGTCCGCCACCAGGTCGTGTAAACCATCCGAGCACATCAGATAGATATCCCCGGACTCTACCACATGTTCATGAACTTCGACTTCGACGAACGGAGCAACACCGAGGGCCCGCGTCACCACATTCTTTTTATTGGACGCGCGCGCTTCTTCTTTGGTAAACAGGCCCTTGTCGATCAACTCCTGGACGAAACTATGGTCTTTGGTAATCTGCTCCAGTACACCAGCGCGCAGTCGATACATCCTGGAATCACCGATGTGTGCCACCGCAACGCGGTTATTATAATAGTAAGCCACAACGACGGTCGTCCCCATGCCCTGGCACTGAGGCTGCGTCTGCGACACATGAAAAACTGAATCGTTGGCCTTTTCGACAGCCCGGCGAACCACCTGGGCTTCCATCGGTAACTCGCTGTCACTCGAGTTCAGCTCCGCAGCCAGTAAGGAGGTTCCACCACGATACTCGTTTAACTCATCAACGAGTAAATGTACCGACATTGAACTCGCAACCTCTCCGGCATTCAGCCCACCCATACCATCGGCAAGGACCGCAAACCCGAGGCTCTCATTCTCTGTGATGAAATCTTCGTTATGGTCGCGAACCTGTCCGACGTCTGAACGCGCCACAAACTGTAATTTACCGCGAAAATTCATTCTGCTGCCGCCTCAGACTGATCGCTTTGCACAATTTCTTCCTCGACTCCCATTCGCTCAAGGCAAACACGTAGATGCGCCGCCAGTTTTTTTCCTGACTGATAGCGTTTATCTGGTTTTTTACCAATCGCATTGTGAATCACTTTTCTTAATGCAGGATTGATATCTGGCTTGACCTTCTTAATGTCCACTGGTGGCTCGTTGACGATCGCATACATCAGTGTAGCCATCGATTCACCCTTAAAGGGTAGCTCGCCACTGATCATCTGATACATGACGACGCCCAATGAGAATAAATCGGCCCGACCATCGACTTTCTTACCCATGCACTGTTCAGGTGACATGTAGTTTGGGGTCCCCAACACTGTCCCGGTTCTTGTCTTGCTGGAATCTGTAATCCTGGCAATCCCGAAGTCCGTAATTTTAACCACACCGGTTTCCGGATCATACATAATATTCGAGGGTTTAATATCCCGATGGACCACATTCTGAGACTGTGCGTAGTCAAGCGCCTCCGCACAATCAATTATGATGGCTATAACAGTTGCAACCGGTAGTAGCGTACCTGGTTTGATATGTGCATCAAGGTCATAGCCTTTCAGCAGTTCCATCGCGATATATGCCAGATCGCTTTCCTCGCCGGCATCGTAAATAGCGACGATGTTGGCATGATTCAACCTGCCTGCTGACTCAGCTTCACGAAAAAATCGCTCCTTGACGTCCTTGAGCTCATCCTCACCAAACTCCTGGGCGAGTGCCATGGTCTTGATAGCAACCTCACGATTTATCTTCGGATCTTTGCCCAGGTAGACGATCCCCATAGCACCCTTTCCAAGCTCTTTATCTATCTGATAGCGACCGAGCATGGGTTTTTCGACCGAACCATCTTCATTAACTATCGTTGCGCCCAGCATGCCGCCGCCGGTTCCGCCCATGAGTACGGCATCTTCCAGGGATTCACAACGGGTAATCCGTTTCTCTACATCTCGAAAACCTGCATCGCTGGACTGGATGAATTCATAGGTCGCCTGCGCCTTGTTGTATTGCCGTTTACGTTCATAGTCCAGACCCAGATTGTAAACCAGCTCGAAAGTCGCCTCATCCCTTGGACAGCGACGAAATTTCTCGAATGCCGAGTCCAGTTGACCCTGACCCTGATAGGCGAGCCCAAGCATCCGGTTGCTCTCTGCAGAGTCTGCGGCAGACACACGCTGGTTCTGCTCGCTCAACATATAGTGGCGAATGCTCATCAAGGTGATGCAGACCAGTCCTGCAAGGAATCCATAGGTCATCGAGATCACCAGACCTCCATAGATGTACACGGCAGTTAGTGTGCCAAGATAGAGCCCATACAAAATAACTGCCGCAACAACCCTGGCCATCATGCTACCCAGGACACCTGATATGAGCAGCAGAACCAGGAACATCAAAGTCACGATTGACTCAACCAGCATACTGGCAGGCCGCAGGGGTGCCCCGTTCATCAGCGTGCTGATCGTATCGGCAATAATCTCCACACCGTACACTGGTCCCATAGGGGTATTGAATTTATCGTGGGTGACCTCCCAGGTATCTCCGACAAGCACGATCTTGTCGGAAAAAATGGCCTCCCACTCACCCTGCTCGTCCGGATCAATTTCCTCCAGATCAAGGATCTCAAGGGCTGAGAAACCCGCCTGACCTTCGCTGAGGAATCGCGTACCCGGATCAATAGCGGGAAAGTCAATATATATATCGCCGTTATGGTCCAGAGGTAACGCCAGGTCATCGCCCAGATAAAGTACATTATCCTCCAGTTCGGGCTCGACCCCCCAATAAAGCGCAAGTGCCTGGATCGCAAAAGGCCAGCCGTCTTTGGCCAGCGTAACTTCTGGATGGACACGTAGTCTGGCGAGATTGTCGATAATCGCACTGGTTGGTTCGAGGTTGGAATATCCGGTCCTGGCCACCGCGTTTAGTACCGGCGTCGGATAGGCCATGCGATCAAACTTCCCGTCGATGAAATTTGCGTAGGAAACCAGTAGCACATTACCCGCGCGCTCGAACATTGCCGCGGTAGGCTCATCCTCGTCATAGGAACTGCGGAAATCCATCAGAAAGTCCAGCGCCACCACCCGGGCGCCAAATCCAGACAGGATATCTGCGATCTTTCCAAGATCCGTTCGACGGAAAGGAAAACTGCCATATTCGTGATACAGGTCTTCATCGAGCGCGACGATCATAATCTCGTCTCTAAGCCGGGTGATTTCGGGATCGCCAAGTGAGGTCCGAAATATATGGCGAAACGAAATCAACTGATCTTCCACCAGTGAGAAGACCTCGTATCTTTCCGCTGGTATCGTCAGCAGGAAAAATACCATTGTCAACGCCACATCCCACCGCTTCAAAGGATTTTTCATAGTTTGCCCGATTGTCTTGCGCCGGTTCGCGACGTGACTGATTCTCTTTTGTCCTCGATTTTGCTCTATCAACGGATACTTGTCTAATGTCTAGCACTCGCACCTGTCGAGCAACTATTGTATTCTGTGCGTTCGCCCGACCGAGACCTGGCTGCTTTAATGCTCACCCTCATATCCCCCGCCAAAACTCTGGACTTCGACACCCCTGCGATCATTAAAAAGCACTCGATGCCAGATTTCCTGGAGGACTCAGGCCGTCTGATCGAAATCATGCGCAAGAAATCTCCAAAAAAGATCTCCCAGCTGATGCATATCAGTGCCGCACTGAGTGAACTGAACGCAGACCGATTTCGTGAATGGCAATTTAGTCCTGACAATGCCAAGCAGGCGATACTCGCATTTCGAGGTGATGTTTACCTCGGGCTTCGTGCGGAAACGTTTAACGCACGAGACTTTACTTTTGCCCAGAACAACCTGCGTATCCTGTCAGGTCTCTATGGGTTGTTAAAACCGCTTGATCTGATTCAACCGTACCGACTGGAAATGGGCATCAAACTTAATAATCGCAGAGGGAAGGATTTATATTCATTCTGGGGAAACAGAATTGGCGAGGCCATCGTCGATGAACTCGAGCATCACAAAAACAACACCCTGATCAACCTGGCATCAATCGAGTATTTCAGGTCCGTCAATACAGCCTTACTGCCGGGTCCCGTGATCACACCGGTCTTCAAGGACTTCAGCAACGGCAGTTACAAAATTCTGGGTTTCTTCGCCAAAAAGGCACGCGGGTATATGGCCTCATACATCATCAAGAACCGAATCAACAAGGCGGAACAACTCAAAGCGTTTAACGTGGATGGCTACCAGTTCTGCGATGATTTCTCCACGGAGTTTAACTGGGTATTCACTCGTCGCGCGCAATGATCCGGAACTTATTCATGACAGTGCCGTGATAGCGAACGGCAAACGCCTTGGCATCGTTGTAAATCCAATGTCAGGTCGTGACGTCCGACGGGTCGCCGCGCGTGCCAGTACTAGCGGCCACCATGAGAAGCAGCAGCAAGTGACGCGACTTGTGCTGGGGGCGTTGGCTCAAGGTGTCGATCGGATATACCTGGCCAACGAGCCCTTTCGAATCAATCTGCGTGCGGTGGAGAACCTGGCGGCACGTGACCGGGTTACGATTCTGGACATCCCGCTGACCCATGGTGCCGCCGATACCGAAACCATGGTCGAAATGATGTGGGACGCCGGGTGCCGCGTTTTTATCATTCTGGGAGGAGATGGTACCAATCGTATCGTTGCCCGGCGGTTCCCCGACGCGATTATCCTGCCCTTGTCCACAGGCACAAACAACGTTTTCCCCACCTTTGTCGAGGCTTCGATTGCCGGTGCAGCCGCCGGGTTGATTGCCAGCCAGCGCATCGATTTCGAACATCTGTGTCAACGCTGCAAACAGATTCATGTCAGCGTCGAAGATCATCCTGATGACCTCGCGTTGATAGACGCCGTGTTATTAAAGAACGATATGATTGGCAGCCTGCTGCCATTTAGAAGTGAAAATATCAGCGCAGTATTACTGAGTCGGGCGGAACCGGCTTCAGTCGGCATATCGCCCATCGGTGGTTACCTGATGCCCAGTCATCATGGCGATGACTTTGGCGTATATATCAACTGTGGATCGGCGGACAAGCGTGTCAGCGTTCCGATTTCCCCAGGCCTCTATGATGAGATAGGCATTCGTGACATCAAAAAAATTGAACTGCAAACAAAGGTTGAAATGCGGGGCCCCGGGATCCTGGCATTTGATGGCGACAGGAGCATTGAACTGGGTCAGGGTGAAGTGGCAGACCTTTACCTGCGTCGTGACGGTCCCTGGATCATCGAGACACCATTAATCATGGAGTTCGCAGCGGTCTCCGGACTGTTCCAGGCACCCGTACCATGATTTTGAAGCGATGCCACTTATGTTAGTATCGCATCCCTATCTAGGTTGAAAGTAACCCGTCTATCCATGTTTAAATTCGCACTGCTCCTGCTCTTTTCCCTGATTTTGCCGACGAGTCTTGCTGCCAGGGAAGAAACCAATGCACAAACGTTAGTCTGGCCTGACGGAACGCGTTATGTGGGCGGTGTCAACAACGGTAAACGTTCCGGGAAAGGCACAATCTTCTGGCAGGATGGGACTCGGTTCGTTGGCCAGTTCGAAAATGATATGCGCAATGGTCCCGGCACAATGATCCTCCCGGATGGCACCGTTTATACCGGCATATTCAAGGACGATGAATTGATCGAATCGGCTGTCGCCGGGCAAGCCACGGACGAAATGGCCCCAGAGCAGGCCACTGCGGACGTCGCAGATCCGGTAGAACGCGAAGCTGAAAGTGCGCCTGAAGATCCGGTAAAAACAGCTCCGGAGGTACCCGTCGCAACCCTCTTCGTGACCGATGAAATAAAACAGCAGTTGATCGATGCCACGGAATCCTGGCGGCAGGCCTGGTCAAACAAAGACGTTGCCGGTTACCTGAATCACTATGCAGCGAGTTTTGCGCTACCCGGAAAACTGAACCGAAGTCGATGGGAAGCGCTTCGACGCAGCCGACTGAACAGACCTGACTACATAAAAATCCAGATTCGATTCGAGAAATTCGAGCTCATCAATCCAGATGTGGTCGACGTGGTCATCAACCAGCGTTATGAGTCAGATCTGTTCAGTGACCAGACCAGCAAACTGTTACGATTCCACAAAGAGAATGACCAGTGGAAGATTGGCCTGGAGCAAAGCCTCTAGCCCGCACTATTTACGGAGGCGACACAGTACAGTCGTTAGATTTTTAGTTCTAATCAGGAATATGACTATGAGCAAAACCGCGACGCCGGTACCTGCCGCCACAATACTGATGTTGCGCAACGGTCCGTCAGGATTGGAAGTCTTTATGGTGGTCCGTCATCACCAGATCGATTTTGCTTCCGGTGCACTGGTTTTTCCCGGAGGGAAAATTGATCAGGGCGACTTCGAAGTAAACAGTTTTTGTGAGGGGATTGAAGGCCAGGACGACACCAGTGTCGCGTTGATGGTCGGCGCAATCAGAGAAGCGTTCGAGGAATGTGGCATTCTGCTGGCACGCCGCAAAGGAAGTGCGCAACTGGTTTCCGGTCAGGAACTGGCCGGGTTTGAACATTACCGTAAACCGCTGAATGACTGCGAAATATCCATCCGCACTTTTCTTGAAACGGAAGGACTGATCCTTGCCTGTGATGAACTTCATCGATTCGCGCACTGGATTACACCGGATATGATGCCGAAGCGATTCGACACACACTTTTATCTTGCCGTGGCACCAGAGGACCATCTGGCCATTCACGATGGCTATGAGTCTGTTGACTCCGTATGGATTTCTCCGAACGATGCCCTAAAGGGTGCCGACGACGGAACCTATACAATCATCTTCCCTACCCGTCTGAACGTCGAGATGCTGGGTGAGAGCCAGGACCTCGATCACGCCCTGGCGCTGGCCGCCGATCGTACCATTGTCCCGGTGTTGCCCTGGACAGAACAGCGCGCCGACGGAAATTATCTGTGTATTCCCAGTGAAGCAGGGTATCGCGTGAGTGAATCCAGGATGGAGAGAACCTGAATCCAGGAAATCCCTGACAATGACTTGAAGTGTGTCCCTGCCGGTTAACCGCCGAAATCATCCAGGAAGATGTTGGATCGTTCGACACCCAGGTCCTCAAGCATTGAAATCACGGCCTGATTCATCATCGGCGGACCGCACATATAGTATTCACAGTCCTCTGGTGAGGGATGGTCTTTCAGGTATTCATCATAGAGAACATTGTGAATGAACCCTGTTAACCCGTTCCAGTCCTCCAGATTCTGATCTGACAGGGCGATATGCCATTCAAAATTCTCGTGTTCCGCGGCCAGCTTGTCGTACTCATCAACATAGAATAATTCTCGCTGATTTCGCCCCCCGTACCAGAACGTGATCTTGCGATCCGTATGAAGGCGCAGCAACTGATCAAAGATGTGCGCACGCATCGGCGCCATACCGGCACCCCCGCCAATGAACACCATTTCTGCGTCGGTTTCCCTGGCGAAAAACTCCCCGTAAGGACCAAAAATAGTGACCTTGTCACCGGGCTTAACTGTAAACAGGTAGGATGACATCTTGCCTGGCGGAAAGCTCGTTCCGGGAGGAGGCGACGCTACCCTGATGTTGAACTTCATGATGCCCTTTTCTTCAGGGTAATTCGCCATGGAATAGGCGCGAATCGTCGGTTCATCGACTACCGACTCATGATCGAATACGCCGAATTTTATCCAGTCACCCTGGTACTCCTCCTCAATCTCCATCTCCTTGTACTGGATATGATAAGGCGGGATTTCGAACTGCACATAACCACCGGCACGAAAATCAACTTCCTCACCTTCCGGTAATTTCAGAACGAGTTCCTTAATAAAGGTAGCAACGTTATGGTTGGAGATAACCTCACATTCCCATCGTTTGACACCGAAGAATTCTGCCGGAACCTCAATCTGCAGGTCCTGTTTCACCGCAGTCTGACAACTCAACCGCCACCCTTCTTTCGCTTCACCCCGGGTGAAGTGACCTGCTTCCGTTGATAGCATCGAGCCACCACCGGAGACTACCCTGCACCGGCATTGTCCACAGGTTCCACCTCCGCCACACGCTGAGGAGAGAAATATCCCCGCCTCGGAAAGCGTGTTCAGCAGTTTTCCACCCGCATGGGTCTTAAGTGTTTTTTCAGGGTCACCATTGATCTCAATGACAACTTCACCTGTACTGACCAGTTGCTTTCGTGCGTACAGGATAATAAACACCAACATCATGATGATGCTGGTAAACATGCCTACACCCAGAAAAATCTCGTTGTTCATCTTGCCTCTGTATTTTTTATCTGCCTGGACCCAGAGGGGCCTTTACAGTGAAATTCCACCGAAAGACATAAACCCCAGGGACATCAATCCAACCGTGATAAAGGTAATTCCGAGTCCTTGTAATCCCACAGGTACATCACTGTATTTCAATTTTTCCCGAACACCGGCAAGCACAACAATGGCGATGGCCCAGCCAACGCCTGCACCAATACCGTAGACCACGCTTTCGCCAAAGTTGTAACTGCGATTCACCATAAAGAGACTGGCACCAAGAATTGCACAGTTCACGGTAATCAATGGCAGGAATACACCAAGTGAGTTGTATAAAGCAGGCACATATTTGTCGAGAAACATCTCGAGTATCTGCACAATTGCAGCAATAACGCCGATGTAACTGAGATAACCCAAAAAGCTGAGATCAACTTCGGGCAGTCCGGCCCATGCAAGTGCGCCATCCGCCAGCAGGTATTGAAAGATCAGGTTATTCACCGGCACTGTAATAGCCTGAACCACTACCACAGCTATCCCAAGACCGATGGCCGTTTCAATTTTTTTGGATATGGCGATGAAGGTGCACATCCCCAGAAAGAAAACCAACGCCATGTTTTCAATGAAAACGGCTTTAATAAAAAGGCTAAGGTAATATTCAAACATGGTAATCAGCTACCCTCTGGACAAAGCGGTATGACCGCCAATATTGTATTCAGCAGCTTCCACCTGGTCAGTTTTCCACGATCGAAGCGCCCAGATGAGCAGGCCGATTATAAAGAAAGCACTCGGTGGCAGCAGCATCAAACCCATCGGGGAATACCATCCTCCATTAGTGACCAGTGGCAAAATTTCAACACCAAACATGCTGCCGGACCCGAGGACTTCCCGAATCGTTGCGACGCACATCAGCACGACGCTATAGCCGAGGCCATTGCCGATACCATCAAGAAAGCTCAAGCCAGGCGGATTCTGCATCGCGAAGGCTTCAGCCCGTCCCATGACAATGCAATTGGTAATAATAAGTCCGACGAACACCGTTAGCTGCTTACTCATCTCGTAGGCAACCGCGCCGAGGATTTGATCTACAACGATCACCAGGGACGCAATAATCGTCATTTGCACAATGATGCGTATGCTGTTCGGGATCTGGTTTCTAATCATCGAGATAAACAGATTTGAAAATGCGGTCACCAGCGTCAGCGCGATACACATCACCAGCGCAACACTCATCTGTGTGGTCACGGCCAGCGCCGAACAGATGCCCAGAATCTGCAGCCCAATCGGGTTGTTGGTAAATACCGGGCCAAGAACGATTTCTTTTACACTCGACATACGAAATTCCTCAATATTGATGGTTAGCCGCCAAGCCTTGCCAACATCGGCCCAAATGCATCCTCACCCAGCCAATAGCCAACCAGATTCTGTACCCCACGACTTGTTAATGTCGCGCCGGAAAGGCCATCAACCTGAAATCGTGCATTGGGTGAGTTTCTGTCGACACTGCCTTTCAAGACCTTGAGCGCCACCTGGTGATTCTCATCATAGATTTCCTTACCGCGCCATAACGCCTTCCACGCAGGGTTATCAACTTCGCCCCCCAGTCCGGCTGTTTCCTGCTGCTCGTAAAACGTAATTCCAGAGACGGTTGAACCGTTGCCTTCAAGGGCGATGAATCCATACAGTGTTGACCACAGACCGTAGCCGTGAACCGGTAGCACGATTCGACTCAACTGGTTATTTTCTCTCAGCAGGTAAACCACGCTGTACCGGGCTCGTCGTTTAATTGACGCGATATCAGCCGTCGTCGATAACGCCTTTGAGGCACTGGTATCCTTGGCCGCACTGCGTTGATCATAGGAAACAGGATTGATGCCCGCGGTTTCGACTTCTGCGGGTGTCAGCATCCTGCCTTGCTCAAGGTCGACGACACGGATCTCGAACTCTTCAAACAAGCTGCCAATCTCAGATTCCGGGGTCACGCCTTTCTCAAACAATCCGGCTGCGATCAAAATATTCTTGTTCCTGTCCAGCGCCTTATTGATTGTCTGCTGGGGCTTTAGTAATACCGCCGCGCCGGACACGACAATGGCGCACACAAAGCAGATCGACAGCGCAACCAGCAAAACATTCTGGATGGAATCCTTGTCTCTTTTCCGGCTATCATCAGACACGGGCTAGCCTCCTTCTTACATTGGCTCGAACGACCGCCCAATCGATCAGCGGTGCAAAAAGGTTGGCAAACAGTATCGCGAGCATCATCCCTTCGGGAAACGCCGGATTAATGACCCTGATCAGCACACACATGACACCAACCAGGGCGCCGAAAAACCACTTGCCGGTATTGGTCATCGACGCAGAAACCGGGTCTGTTGCCATGTACACCATACCGAATGCGAATCCACCGACAACCAGATGCCAGTACCAGGGCATGCCAAACATTGCATTCGTCTCAGAACCAACCGCATTGAACAGCGTCGACATCGCCATCATGCCTAACATGACACCCGCCATGATGCGCCAGGAAGCCGCTTTCGTGATGAGCAGGATGACACCGCCAATTGCGATGGCCAGCGTTGAGGTTTCCCCCACACTGCCCTGGACGTTGCCAATAAAGGCGTCGGCCCACGTTAATCCGGCCTCGGCAACCCCTGCCATGCCCCCCAAAGCGGCAATCCCAAGCGCAGTCGCGCCACTGAACCCATCGACGGCAGTCCATACAGCATCACCGGAAATTGCCGCGGGGTAAGCAAAGAATAAAAAAGCACGCCCGGTCAGGGCTGGATTGAGGAAATTTTTACCCGGACCCCCAAAAATTTCCTTTCCGATCACGACACCAACGGATATACCCAGTGCTACCTGCCAGAGTGGAATGGATGCAGGCACAATCAATGAAAACAGTATGCTTGTTACAAAAAAGCCCTCGTT